>CAMYNE010000478.1 GCA_947259675.1 uncultured Pirellulaceae bacterium | reverse complement strand
ATAGAGTTCGTCGCGCAACATTTCCAGGTCATCAATGTAGGGAGCTGTCCCGGTAACATGACCGACGGCCGAATCATGCGGAATTGTCTTTCCAACCGATGGCATAATGGACCCTTAAACCGTGATCGACGATCGACTCTGCGACTGATGGTAATACTTGACCAGGACGTTTCGGGCCAGATTGTAGCGATATTCGTCGCTACCACCTACGTCAGAGATCGGTGTGATCTCTGCGACTGCGATGTCGCCAGCCGCGATCATTGTTTCCTCGTTTAACAATTTGTCGCGCAAAAACTCTTCCGTCTTTGAAAGACGCAGGACGGTTGTCCCCACAGCACCATAGGCAATCTTGGCGTCTACTATTTTGGAATCCCTGTTCAATGCCCCGTTGTTGCTGCCTTCCGTCTCAAGCCAGATAGCGGCCGTAAAACTGGAAATGTCCAGGTCAAGACGACGTGAAACCTTATACAGCCGCAGCAATCCTGTTTTTGGCAGCGGTATCGTGATTCGTGTCAACAGCTCACCCGAGTTGAGATCGAATTTCTTGTAGCCTTGATAGAAGTCGTTAATGTCAACGGTTCGAGTTTTGTTGACACTCGAAATGGTCAACTCGGCATGGCTAACCAACAACAAAGGCAACGAGTCTGCGACGGGCGAAGCATTGATAATGTTGCCGCCGAGCGTACCGGCGTGACGAATTTGAGGCGATCCAAAAACCGAGACAATTTTTTCAAACTCAGGCTCGACCTGCCTGGCAATCGTCTGAATTTCGGCCCAAGTCGCACGGGCACCCGCGTCGATCGTGTTGTCTTGGACGGAAACTCCTTCCAATTCAGTCACTCGATTCAAATCGATCCAGATCCTGGCCTCACACAGTCCCTTATTAAATTGTACGCCGACATCCGTAGCGCCAGCGACAATCTTGGCATCGGGATGCCTGGCCAGAAGTTGGAGCGTTTCGTCGAGACTTGTCGGACAAAAAACTTGCAGCTGTTCAATATCATCACGTATCGAAATAGAATCACGCTGTGTCTCACGAAACGCGGCCAAAATTTCCGTCGCGTCGTACATCTCATTAAGTGTCCTGGTCTGAGATTCTTGAGCCTTGAGCCCCGCCTCAACGATCGGCGAATAACCGGTGCAGCGACACAGATTGCCGGTCAAACCGGCCCGCCATTGTTTCGCTGATAACGAACGTCTTTCCTGCAACAATCCAGTCATCGCCACGACAAATCCCGGTGTGCAAAACCCACATTGAGAACCGTGACAGTCAATCATTGCCTGTTGGACTTCATTCAACCGAGTCCCAACATCTGAACAGTATGTCGAATCAGAATCGGCCAAGCCTTCAACTGTAACGACGTGTTTTCCGTCGAGCTGAAACACAAATTGAATGCAGGAATCGATGGAATGATAAGACAACCGAGCGTCACCATCGGGTTTTCCGACGAGTACAGAACAGGAACCGCAGTCACCTTCACTACAGACAATTTTGGTGCCGCGAAGACCAAGTGACTGACGAAGATAATCAGATAAGGTCAAAAATACTTCGGCTCCCTTTACTTCGTACCGTAGCCCATTAATGAAAAGCAAAATGAAATCGCGCATAACAGCTGCGGGGTAAAGTTACGCGTATTGGAATGCAAGTGTTGTAATAATATACTCGACATCCCTGTTTTCGCCTACGCTTTTCATGTGCTGTGGTTAACTACAGAATTCGTTATGAACTCATCTTCAGGCAAGTTATCCGAAGAACGGTTTTCTGCGGCGGCGGCTCGCGTAATGGACCGTTGCGACGTGCTGGCAAATTTCAGTGAAGAGAACGGTGCTTTGACGAGACGATTTTGCTCTCCACCCATGAAGCAAGTTCATAAGGAAATCGGCAGGTGGCTGGAAGCGATCGGTTGGGCCTCGAAAATTGATGCGGCTGGAAACCTACTTGGTAACAACTCGAAGGTCGACCGACCCGCTGTCCTGATTGGTTCGCATCTTGACACGGTCCGAAACGCTGGAAAATACGACGGCGTTCTCGGGGTAATGATCGGATTGGCGATCGCTGAATTGATTCGTGAGTCAAAAACTGAACTTGCCTTCGACGTAGAAATCATCGGCTTTTCCGAGGAAGAAGGCGTACGATTCAATTCGCCCTATATCGGATCAAGTGCGATCGTGGAGTGTTTTGACAGCCGAGTCTTAGGCTTGAAAGACGAGAACGGGATCAGCGTTAAAATGGCGCTTGAATCTTTTGACTGCAATCCGACCGAAATCGGAAACGCCAGTCTTGCGAATCGGAACATCATAGGGTTTATCGAAGCGCATATCGAACAAGGTCCGGTTCTTGAGATGGAAAACTGTCCCGTGGGAACTGTTTCGGCGATTGCTGGCCAGACTCGAGCTACGTTGGGATTCGAAGGCAAAGCAGGACATGCGGGAACCATTCCGCATGTGCATCGGCGTGACGCATTGGCGGGTGCCGCCGAATTCATTTCAGCTGTCGAAAAAAAAGGCCGCGAAACCGATGGTCTGTTCGCGACCGTCGGCGACGTTCGAGTTGAGCCAAATATTTCCAACGTGATTCCAGCCTCAGCCATCGTTCGAGTCGATCTTCGCCATGAATCCGATACGGTCCGAATGATGGCTTGGCAAGAACTGAAAGAACTGGCCAGCCAAATCGCGGGTCGCCGTGGACTTAAACTAACCCTCGAAACCAACTTGAATCAACCGGCTATTCAGATGGACCAAGAAATAACAAACTATTTTTTGGAATCCATTTCCGCTTCCGGACACGAACCAATCCAAATGCCAAGCGGGGCAGGTCATGACGCTGCCATGATGGCGCGAATGGTGCCAACGAGTATGCTGTTCGTTCGTTGTCGTGACGGTATTAGTCACCATCCCGACGAACACGTTGAAGAAGCAGATGTCGTTGCGGCAATCAAAATACTGTTTCGCGGTCTGGTTCGAATCTCGAACGGACTGTTAAAATCACGAACTTGATGGATACAAAACGATGGACGTCTTTGGCCAGACACGAAGTCGCCTTGCTCGCGACCATGCACTCATCACGCCCGATACTCACGTCGAGTCCCCGCTGGTCGGCTGGTCCAACTCGACCAGCATCATTCACATCTCGCCGGAGATGGGCGCACGTTTTTTGCAATACTCTGCCAAGATGGAATCTGGAGGCAAAAGCGGG
>CAMYNE010000477.1 GCA_947259675.1 uncultured Pirellulaceae bacterium | reverse complement strand
AACGGTCCCAGCTGTCGAAACGGCCATGTCCGGCGATGTGACATTCGTAAAATCTTCAAGGTTCAACACCACGTAGACCAACGCAATAATGCCGATGATGCAAAGAACAAGACCCAGGATAGGAACGAAGTAAGATCGTTTCTTGCGTCGGTATTTTGCCGGCTTTACCGCCACCTCGGTCGATGCTGGGTCGTTGCTTGTGACTGAAAACTCGGTGAAGGCTGCGTCGTTCGAAGTCGGAGCGACGGGATTAGTTACAGCCGCGCCCTGAGCGGGAATCGGGACGGCCATCGGGATGTCGGGGTGAGCTGGCGGCGAAACAGGCTGAACACTCGCATTTGTACTCGTATCAATAATCTCAGGCGGAGACGGCGGATTCTGGTTATCGGCCGTCGGTGCAGGATGTTGCTCCTGCATCGGTGCCGCGGGCGAGTGAGAAGCCGCGACCGGAGGCGTCGTCGCGACTGGTTTTGGGGCAAGGCCGGTCGTTGATTCGTGAGGCACACTTTCCAGGGAACTCGCCGGAGGCTCGGCCGCAATCGACGGCGCAGACTGCTTCTGTTTTCGAACAGCCTCTAATTGGGACTTAAGTTTCTTATCGTACTCCGCTCGAGCGGCGGGATCGGTTAGAATACTGTGTGCCTTCAGGATTCGTTGTTTGATCTTTTCAAAAGCTGCGGTCTGCCCGGAAGTCGGCGTTACTTTTTTGAGCTGGGACAAACGTGTCTTGGCTGCTTTTTCGATTGCATTCGAATCGCGTTCACTGGACTTGAGACCCAGCAATTGATAATGATTTGGATTTACAGACTTTTCAGGAAGTCCCAACCAGATGTGAAATGGATTCATCTTTGCTAAGCAACGTTAATTGTGGATTGGGTTCCGATCAGAAACGTTTGTTGCGGAGCTAATGCCACGGTCAGATATCTATAGCCTATCGCGCAAGCTATTTTTTTTCCATGGTTTTCCCGCGCTGACATCATCGTTCATAATTCGTCGAAATAACCAAAAAATCACAACTAATTGCGTTAAATGAGTCACGAAATCGTAAACATCGCAGGATACAAGTTTGTGCCGCTTGGCGAACTTGCGGATCGTAAGGCCAGCCTTTTGTCGCGTTGCAGAATGCTTGAGCTAAAAGGCACGATTTTGATCAGTTCGGAGGGAATCAACCTTTTTGTCGCTGGTACACGCGAAAACATAGATTCTTTCCTTGCTGAACTGACCAGCGAAAACGAATTTGCGAACATCCCGATTAAAGAGAGTTACAGCGATTATCAACCATTCAGCCGGATGCTGGTTCGGATTAAAAAAGAGATTATTTCGATGGGTGTTCCGCAAATCCAACCGGCAAAAAAAACGAGTCCAAAAGTCTCGGCTGGAACGCTGAAAAAATGGCTCGATGACGGTCGCGACATAACTCTACTTGATGTCAGAAATGACTACGAGGTTGAAATCGGCACATTCGAAAGTGCTTTGCCGATCGGCATCGAAAGTTTTCGCGAGTTTCCTAAAGCGATTCAGTCCTTGTCGACCGACTTAAGACAAAAGCCAGTTGTGATGTTTTGCACGGGTGGGATTCGCTGCGAAAAAGCAGGTCCGATCATGGAACACGAAGGATTCGGTGAAATCTATCAACTGGACGGTGGAATCCTGAAATACTTCGAAGAATGTGGAGGTGAGCACTACGAGGGCGAATGTTTTGTGTTCGACAAACGGGTCGCACTTGACTCAACGTTGACAGAAACCGAAACGGAACAGTGCTACGCGTGCCAGGCAATCTTGTCGATCGAAGATCAGAAAAACGAGCGATACGTTCCGGGCAAGACTTGTCCACATTGTTACAAGACAGACGAGCAGATCATGCAGCAACTGACGGATTCTCGAAACGCGAGAATCGCTGAGATTACCACTCCCCTGCCTGGCAATCAGCCCTATGAAAACGTGCGTCCAATGAATGTTCCACTGAAGTATGATCAGCAGACCGTGATTGACTTTCTCAGTGGCCTCCACCCGCATCTGGGAGCCGAGTTTTGGATTTCCGCATGTGAACAACAACGAATTCGATACAAGGACAAACCGATTCATGCGGACCAGGTAATCCGGTCCGGTTGGCGTATCGAACACTTGATTCCGCAAACGGTGGAACCGGCCGTCAACGCCGACATCAAGATCATTTACGAAGACGATGCGTTGATCGTCGTCGACAAACCCGCTCCGCTGCCAATGCATCCCTGCGGCCGTTTCAATCGCAATTCATTGATTTACATTTTGGGATGCATTTACTCAGGCGAACGCCTGCGCATGTCGCATCGACTCGACGCGAACACGACCGGCGCCGTGATCATTTGCCGGAAACGCATTGCGGCCGATTGGATTCGCAACCAATTTGAACATGGCAAAATTCAAAAGACGTATCTCGCGCGAATTCACGGTGCACCCTCAGCGGCTCAGTTCGAATGTGATGTATCCATCGCCGATACACCTTCGGTCGCTGGCGTTCGGCTGATTGACGAAAATGGGCTCGAGGCGCGCACGGAATTCCGGGTCGTGAAGCAATTCAAAGATGGCACCAGTCTTGTTGAGTGTTATCCAAAAACGGGTCGGACGAATCAAATTCGGGTCCATCTTTGGCATCTCGGTTTTCCGATTCTGGGCGACCCGTCTTACCGGCAAGGCGGAGAACTGAAAGCATCCCAGACGTTGTCAGTCGATGCAGAACCGATGTGTCTGCATGCGTGGCAGCTTCAGTTTCCACATCCGTTTTCCCGGAAGGAGCTGTCCATTGAAGCACCGCGACCTGCGTGGGCAACAAACCATTGAAACGTAAGGGCGTTTTTGCACTCGCTTTTGGGATTTGCTTGGCAAACTTTCCGGTTTGTAGCGACTACACGAATTGTTACCGCTCAAGCGGATTGGTGAACGGGATCGGACGATAACAAAGAGTACGCTCGATTGCGTCTTTACTTCTGTGCACATAATCCGGGCGCGTATTTGCCGACAAGTTCAAGGATGAACGAAATGCCGTGGCGATTGTCAATACTAACCTGTTGGGCAGTGATGGTCTCAATCGTTTCGTTTTCACTTGGTTGTCGATCAGGCGGTCATACGAATGACGGACGATATAATCGGTTGTCGAGCACCTATATTAATGCGCAAAATCAACCTACGTACGCGTCCACACCGGTTTTCGAGCAATTCAGCGGTTC
>CAMYNE010000476.1 GCA_947259675.1 uncultured Pirellulaceae bacterium | reverse complement strand
CGTAGCGGCGTTGGCGGATCCAATTCCAAAATTAATGATTGACAGGCCCGCCGAATTGCTGGCAGCCTGCATCGGTCTGCCGACACCCGTAATATCGCATTTGAATTTCTCGGCAAACTGAGAAACGTAATAATCGAAATTGGTAATCAATATGTAATCGCCGAATTGATCGAGCTCCATTCCCGTATAACGCGGTAGCCAGTTTCTTGCGATCTCAAGCCTGTTGTAACTTCCAACCATAATCCCCGGCCCCGTCCAAGCTGCCTAATGCCAACTGCCAACTGTTTTACACACGGCATTGTCTCAAATAACACTCGTTTAAGAAAGAGAACCTTGTGACGGCTCAACAACCGTTGCTGAAGTCGTGAGACTTCAGAGTATCTGGAAACCTGTAGCTGTCGTGAGACTTCAGACAGCCTGTGCCGTCCGACGGAATTCGCGCGAATCCAGCTACCTTGCGAAACGCAACTTCATCGCCAGGTCAGTTTTTGCGTGACCACGGATTACACGGATTTCACTGATGTATCAGCCGCCACCGAATTCAATGTGGCCTCTTCGTCCCTGCGACTAGCGGTTGAAATCTTCGTGTTCTGAACAAACTTTTGAACAGCAGATCATGGTGGAAACGAAGTCGGTTCAATCGGCCAAGTCAAAATTCAAGATAGGCAACTAAAAAACATGTGCTGGGCGATTGTTTTTTGTCTTTTGAAGCCTCTGATTGCTACTCTGTTGCCTCCCTTGCCTCCTGTTCCCTTTTTTTGTCAGCCGCGTTCGGCTATCCGTGGTTCAACCTTGCGTTGAAACGCTAACTTGTATCGAGCCAGAAGATGCAATACGCTTTGGTTTACAAAACTGGTCGATTCAGCATCTGGAATTCAAAATATGTCTTCCGACAAGAACAATGATTTGCCCCACGGCTCGATTCTGATTCGTCGTGGCCCTTATCCGGAGTTCACCTGGCCGGCGATTTTGGTCGGTTGGGCGCTCGGCATCCTGATCGCGATTTCAATCAGCTACGCTGCTTTGAAACTGGGCTTTTCGATTGAAGGATCGGAACTTGCCGCGATTTTGGGTTGGGGAATTTTGCGCGGGTTGATGCGGCGAACCAGTATTCTTGAAAACAATATTAACCAAACCATCGCTTCGGCCGTCAATGGTGCGTCGTCTGGCATCATGTTCTCTGTGCCGGCCTTGTTCATTTTGAGCAAAAAACCTGGCCTTGAGTCAGTTGCAGATTTTAATGTCCCGCTGATGGTGTTTGCCTGTATTGCGGGCGCGTTTATTGGCCTCGCATTCGTGATTCCTTTGCGAAAACAGATGATCGATTTCGAGCGTCTGCCCTACCCCGGCGGGATCGCAGTGGCCACGATTCTGAAATCGCCGGGAGCAGGTATTAACAAATCGATCATGCTGTTCGGCGCCGCAATTGTTTCGGCAATCGTCTATTTGATAATTACTAATTTTGGCGCTACCGAAGAAGTCAACTATGAAGTCGGCAAATATCTCAAAATCCCAGATCTGTACAACGTCGTTTTCTTTGGATCGTTGATGACCATTGGAGTCGGCTTCCTGTCCGGCAAAGGTGGTTTCTGGTTTGGTGCAGGTGGCTTTATTTGTTACTGGCTATTGTCGCCGATTCTTGCTCAGTATGCCGGCGCCGATGTCCAGGCTCTTGTGGAAACGCCGAACGCCATGCGCGGCAAGATCTATAAGCCGACTGGCATTGGGATGTTGATTGGAGCGGCCATCGGCGGAATCATAATGGCCTTTCCATTGATTCGCAGCGCCATTGGTTCGATGAGCAAACGCCAGGATTCGGCAAAGAGCGTTGCTCAAGGAGACGAAATGCCAATCAAACTGCTCGCGGCTGCCGTTGTGATCGGCGCTGTGTTGCTCGTTGTTTTGGCTTACCAGTCGGCTCCCGACATGACCATCGGAAAAGCATTATTGATGGCGTTGCTGGGAACGCTCTGGATTTGGATTGCGGGCGTGATTGTAGCTGAGTGTATTGGCCGAACCAACTGGTCGCCGCTTTCAGGAATGACGTTGATCGCAATTACGATCTTGGTCGTGATCGCCAATTCCGGCATGGACAAACCCCAAACGATCGTCAGTTCACTGGTTGTGGGAGCCGCGATTTGCCTGGCGATTTCGCAGGCGAGTGACATGATGCTGGATTTGAAGTCGGGTTATCTCGTGGGTGCGATTCCGCGGCGTCAACAGTTGGCACAGTTCGTTGGCGCATGGCTGGGACCAATCGTCGTAATCACGTTGATGTTTATCCTGGAAAAGGGGGCACAACCTCCCGCGGGCGTCGAAAAAGAAGACGCAACCCCCGCCGTGGAGGCACGCGTTGACACCGGAGAAATGGTAGTTGAATACGGAATTGGCAGCGACGAAATGCCAGCCGCACAAGCGATGGCGCTGGCAAGTGTGATCGAAGGTCTCGTCGACGGCAATGTACCGACGTATCGTTACTCGGCGGCGGCACTTTTGGGATTGCTTCTCGCGGTCAGTGGGCTCGGCGGAATTGGCGTGATGGTCGCGCTTGGTTTCTATATGCCGTTTAACATCGTTTTGACCTACACCATCGGCTGTATCCTGAGAATCGTTTGCGACAAAACGGCCGGGAAACGATTCAGCGAGGAGGTCGGAATTCCGATCGCAGCGGGTCTGATTGTCGGTGAGGCACTGGTCGGTGTTGGAATTGCGGTGAAGAAAGTACTTTCAGAATATTTAAATAGTGGTTCCGAAACAACGGCGATGATCATTGACGTCGCCAACCAAATCGCACCATTCGTTGGATAGCAAAGAACAAGACATGAATAGCATAATTGGTCAAGTTTTAATGTGGGCTGGATTCCTTTCGGGTTCGCTGGCGACGGTTTTCAAATTGGAAATTGCCGATGACA
Organism: uncultured Pirellulaceae bacterium; assembly: GCA_947259675.1. GTDB lineage: Bacteria > Planctomycetota > Planctomycetia > Pirellulales > Pirellulaceae > Mariniblastus. The sequence goes on along the minus strand of CAMYNE010000476.1, from coordinate 297 downwards.
AATGGTCAACCATCAATTGGACCTGGTATGGAGTTTCCTTCGCGGTTGGTGTTTTTGGCATTGTCCTGCTCCGGATGGGTAAGGTCTCGGCGGCAGGTCAATCTGAAAAATCCCAATCTCAGTTAAAACAGATCAAGGCGAATCTGGCTGATCTGATCATCAATGTTGAAGCCTTTAATAAGCAGATTAGCAAAATGCAACCGGCGGAAATGATCGCCTATATCGATGATGAGTTGGCCGACGATTTGCGAGAATTTGCGGACGGCCGCGACAGTATCACGGCCGAACACGGGCTCG
>CAMYNE010000475.1 GCA_947259675.1 uncultured Pirellulaceae bacterium | reverse complement strand
AGGATGTCCTGTATTGATCAACACCAGCTTTAATGTTCGCAGTGAACCAATCGTCTGCACACCGCTCGATGCGTACCGCTGTTTTATGATGACGGACATGGATGTGCTAGTTCTTGGACGTTACGTTCTCTTGAAAGCGGACCAGCCAAACCGCATGAGTGAAGCAGACCGAGAACAACATCTTTCCCAATTTGAACTTGATTAATCGAATGCCCTTACTTGATATAAACTTGAATCCGACAAGTCGCCAGTTGAGCCAATTCGGAGTCATCGCACTTGTTGCCCTTCCGTTGATCGGCTGGATTTGGAGCGCCGGCACGACAACTATTTTGGTTCTGGCAGCAATTGGTTTGACGCTCGCCGTACTCGGTTTCGTCGCACCACGATCAATATCCCCAGTATTCGTTGTAATTATGCTTGTTGCAGCACCAATCGGGATTGTTGTGGGCGAGATATCTATCGCGATAATCTATTATCTGTTGTTCGTTCCGTTAGGATTATTCTTCCGTGTTCGCCGAAAAGACCCGCTGTTACGAGAGATTGACAAAACCCAAAACACGTACTGGCAACCCATCGAAGAAGTTACCGATGTATCAAGCTATTTTCGCCAGTCGTAATAACGTAAGGATCGAGAAATGTCTGATGACCCAAAAAAGACCGAATTTGAAAAACACGGAGAAGGCAAACAACTTTCTTTGGTTCGAGAGTTTGGGCTGTTTATCATGCAAAACAAAAAATGGTGGCTTGTACCCATTCTGTTAGTATTTGGTCTGCTGGGCATCCTGGTTGCGCTTGCATCCACCGGTGCCGCTCCTTTCATCTACACGCTGTTTTAAACCGGGGCAGGCAAAACGCACGATTCGTCACTTTAGTCGTTGACATGTGTTTCGAGGAAACGTGCGAGTCGATGGAAGTCGCTGGTGGGCTCGATGTAGCGGACGACAGTGACGAGCGTATCCGGGTCAACGAGATTCTCAAACGGCTCGTAGTGAAGTTCGAGTTGGCCCGAAACGCTGACCATCACACCATTGAGATTCTTTTCGGCCAAAGCGCGAAAGGCACCAACGCCAAGCTGGCTGCCCAGCATCACATCAAAGGCGTGGGGCTTGGCACATCGCGATTCATAACCAAGCTGCAAACCCTTGACTTTGCGCTCTCGGCCGGTTTCCGACTTGAATGCCATCGCGACGGCGTCTGCAAATATCTCGTAAAGGTTCACTTCTGAAATGGAGAGATGACCGTGATCATCGCGAGTTACCCCTTTGACGTAATCATAGGGCAAGAATTCGGCGAGTCCTTCGGCCAAGACGATGACTCCAAATTCCTTGCCTTCGGCTTCTCTAGCGAGCATGGTCTTGACGATACGGTTGACCACGCGTTCCATATCCATCGTCTGGCGGGTGACTAGTTTTTCATTTTCGTCCGTGTGCGATTCGCTGACGAGGTAATCCGCCATTATGTCTTCGACACTGATCACGAGGCTGGCTTCGCCTGCGATCGCGGCCCCATACGACAACCAGCCTGCACTGCGGCCCATGGTTTCAGCAATAAAATACGCCTTAGTCACTTCCGCATCGTAAATCAGGTTGCGAATTTCCGAAGCGATGAATTCGACGGCGGTGAAAAAGCCGAACGTAAAATCGATTCCGTGATAGTCGTTGTCAATCGTCTTGGGCAAATGCACGATCGGTAGGATGTTTTCGCCTTCGGCCAACTGTTCCTGGAACAGCTTGAATTTGTTCGCCGTTTTGAGGGTGTCATCGCCACCAATCGAAATTAACGCGTCGACTTCAATTGAACGCAGCCCTTCATAAACTCGTCGCAACGGAGCGGTGTTTTTACTATCTTGTAAATCTGCGGGACTCTTTATGTGTTTTCCGGGATTTGCGCGGGAAGTGCCAATGATGATGCCTTGAGTGTTGCGGGATCGAGCGAGTACTTTGTGCGTCAACTGAATGAAGTCGGTGCCTTCAATCAGCGGTTTCGAAGAATCAAATTCCGCGAGCGCCGAGTATCCATGCTTAATCCCGATGACCTCCACGCCAGCCCGCAGGAACGATGCCGCCGCCGCAGAAATCACCGCGTTGGCAGCAGGTGCCGGACCTCCAGCAAACAGGATTGCGACTCGCCGGAATTGATGATTTGGACGTTAAATTTGGATTCGATTACCTTGGTCGCATTCAAAAAAGCGGCTTTGTCGTGTCAAATACCGCTCATCGGTCAGAATTCTATTCAAACGCCGTATTTAAAACTACGAGGATTTCCCCCGAATGGAGGCATCTGGTGAGAACCAACTCCCATTGTGTTAAGGTGTTCCCTTAAGCTGATTTTTGCGGCGTGGAGTTTGTCCGTAGCGGCAAAATAAGTTTGCAATTATGATTAGGCAGCACAATGAAAAATCGTTGCATGCTGATAAAATCGTATTTCAGAATCGACTTTGAACTTTTTCTACAAACCGAACAACAAAATGCATACTGCCTACGCCATCGAACTGACAAGGACTATTCGAGAACGAAGTCCGCTATTAGCACTAACGACGGACGTCGCGTTGATTACCGGAGGAACAATTCTGCTGGCTTTGCTTGCACAGATTAAGGTTCCGATGTTTCCAGTACCTGTAACGGGCCAAAGTCTTGGCATTCTGTTGCTCGGGGCTGGACTTGGTGTGTCACGAGGAGTTGGGAGCGTTCTTGCCTACCTGGGATTAGGTACAGCGGGAGCGCCTGTATTTGCAGGAGGAATTGGCTTGACAGCTTTGGTTGGGCCGACCGGCGGATTCCTGTTGTCGTTCATTCCTGCGGTGGCTGTGGTCGGTTTTTTGTGCGAACGCGGATGGGACCGATCGTTTCGAGGTGCCTTAGTCACGTTCTTTGCAGGTCACGCGGTGATCTTTGTGATCGGCGTCGCTTGGCTTGCCGTCTTGATTGGATTTGACGAGGCCATCATGGCCGGTCTTGTTCCGTTTCTTCCGGGGATGGTAATCAAGACGCTGATTGCGACTTTGTTGTTACCATTGCTTTGGGAGTTGAGCCCGTTACGAAAGAGTGCAAACGAGTCTGATCGCGCTTGATGATGCAACCAACTTCAACCTTAGAAATTCCCTCGGAGTCCGAAATTTGCGTCGGACCTACTTGAACACCGAATGTCGACCATGAAATCCGAAGTCACCCCATTGTTGTAATCCGGACGCTTGCTTTCTCTAAAGCATCTCTTTTTCAACCCAGGTTGTGTAGACTTTGGCTTCAATGAAATCAGGGTTTTGAAGCACTTTCACGTGAAAGTCGGCCGTGGTTTTGATGCCGGCGACGCGCAATTCTTGTAAACAGCGAATCATCGTGGCGATGGCTTGTTCACGCGTTGGCTGGTGAACTATCAATTTTCCGATCATTGAATCGTAGTGAGGCGGCACAACGTATCCGGCATGCACGTGTGAATCCCAGCGTACGCCCAAACCACCGGGAACATGGATTTGCTCAATTTTTCCGGGGCATGGTCGGAAATTGTGCTCCGGATCCTCGGCGTTGATTCGACATTCGATGGCGACGCCGTTGCAGGGAATGTCTTTCTGTTTGAAAGCGAGCTTTTCACCGGCAGCCATTCGAATCTGCTGCTGGATCAAGTCGATACCGGTCACCATTTCCGAAACGGGATGTTCGACTTGAATCCGGGCGTTGACTTCGATGAAGTAAAAGTTATGGTCTTTGTCGACGATGAATTCAACAGTTCCGGCATTGTGATATTCGGCGTTCTTGATCATGCGAACTGCCGCTTCACAGATTGCCTTGCGAGTTTTTTGTGGAAGACCGGGGGCAGGACTCTCTTCAATCAGTTTTTGATGGCGCCGTTGTGTCGAACAATCGCGCTCCCAAAGATGAACGACGTTGCCATGCATGTCGGCCAAAATCTGGACTTCGATATGCCGGGGATTTCCGATGAACTTCTCAATGTAGACACCATCGTTTCCAAAGGCTGCTGCGGCCTCCGTCTTTGCTTGTTGGTATGCCGATTTGAGCGATAAATCGTCGTTGGCAACACGCATGCCTTTGCCACCGCCGCCGGCAGTGGCCTTAATCAGGACTGGGTAACCGATTTCACCAGCGACCTTGCGGGCATCTGATTCATTGTCCAATAAGCCGTCACTACCGGGAACGACCGGTACTTTAGCTGCAATTGCCATCGCTCGGGCGGTGTTCTTGTCTCCGAGTTTTTCCATCGCCTGCGGTGTGGGACCAATAAAGTCGATATTTGAATCCCGACAGACTTCATTGAAGTGAGCGTTTTCCGCGAGAAAACCGTAACCCGGATGAACGGCTTCGGAATTCGACACCTCAGCGGCACTGATTATCTGATTAATCCGCAAATAGCTGTCTGCGGAGCGCGGGCCTCCGACACAGTAGGTTTCATCGGCCAAGTCGAGATACGAGCTACCCCGATCGCCTTGACTGAAAATGGCGACCGTTTCGATTCCAAGTTCTTTACATGCGCGAATAATTCGTAGTGCGATTTCACCGCGATTCGCGATTAAGATTCGGTTGTACATAGAATGCCGTCAATGTGTCTGAAGAATCCTCGCCTTTGAATTGCTCGCAAGTCATTGCCTGCAAGTCATTGCCAGCAAGGAACGAACAACGACTTGGATGGCGAGGACCAATTAATGTGGTGCTATTTTGAATAGCGGTCGGTCAACGTCGACAGGCTCTTCATTTTTTACCAGGCAAGCCACGACTTTACCCGAAATCCCAGCCGGGATCTCGTTGAACATCTTCATCGCTTCGACGAGGCAAACGATGGTTTCTGGCTCAACGGTATCCCCGACTTTTACAAAATCCGGAGAGTCCGGTTTTGCCTTCGCGTAAAACGTTCCCACGGTGGGGCTAAGAATATGTTCAAAGTTGCCATCGTCAGCTGATTCAGCCGGATTAACTTCCGAAACAACCTCTGGCGTAGCGACTTGCGGTGGAGCAGCCGCCTGCTGAGGATAGCCAACAAACGAAGGAACTTCATTGCTGCCTCGACGCAAACGAATTCGGCGGTCGGATTGACGCAAGTCGACTTCGTTTAGTTCGTGTTCTTTCATCATCTCGATAAGTTCACGAATCTTTTCAACGTCAAATACTGATTGATCGTCAAGTGATTTTTCTTTAACCATTAATACTCCGAAGTGGCGTCAGGGTCACCCCAAACAAACGACGCACTCGTCTAACTGTTTTGGTAAGTCGCTCAAAACTTCGTGGCCGTCGGCAGTCACCAGAATGTCATCCTCAATTCGAACACCACCCCAACCCGGCAAATAAATACCTGGTTCGACCGTGAGCACCATATTTTGTTCTAGTTTTTCATTTTTGGTTGGAGACAAGAACGGGTTTT
>CAMYNE010000474.1 GCA_947259675.1 uncultured Pirellulaceae bacterium | reverse complement strand
TCTTTTTTGTCTTCGGTGTCGCCTTTGGACATGTTATCCAGTTTCTTGTCGAGCGAATCGAGTTTTTCGAGCGCGTCCTTGAGACCCTTGGTGGGCACATCCTTGGCTCGCTCGATGAGCTTTTTCTTTGCTTGCTCGACTGCGACCTTGACTTGTTCGGTATTGAGCTTGGTCGGTTCTTTTGCATCCGCTTTTTTATCGAGCACAGCATTCGGGACAAACATCAAAGCCACCAGAACCAAGGCAGATAGAATCGGCAGAGCCGCTTTCCAATTGGGGTGGAATCCGAACTTGTCTCGAACGTCGATCGTTTGAGCCTTTTCTGATGCGTCCTTGATCAACGCTTGTCCGACTTCGGATTGGGCTATGCTTTCATCAATCGCGAGGGCACTCGAGATACGTTCTTTCAAACCAAATCTTTGATCGATTTCGACTGCGGCCGTCAAGCGGGATTCTCGCCCAAACCATGCCATCGTCGAAGCAACGATCAATCCCAACAAAAGTCCGCCCCCGATCCAGCTCCAATTCCAGGTTGCCTGATTTGACGCCGTCTCAAGAAATCCAAGATGCCAAATTTTGGGTACCGCCAAGCCAATTGCGGCAATCATCAATCCGGCAAAAACCGCCCAACAAAGAATTCGGAAAAACTGTCCGATAAACAGGCGTTGATGGGCACGCGAGACTTGTCTTGAGATCTCATTCATTAACGCAGCTCCAAAGCTCTATCGACTTGCCGTCATTATGTATTTCGACATTAATGGCCATTATATGGGCCAGATTTTGTAGAATGCTATCGCAATTCTGATTCTAACACAAAAACTCGACAACCCCGTGATTTGATCGTTGTTCGATCGCCTGAGTTCCGGTCAATAATGGACAGTTGTTAAATTTATTGCAATTCTGGCAGCCATAATCTGTGACGACACGATTCAAAAACAACACGGCGGAAGCAAATCCGGAATCTCCCGTTTCGGCGATGTCCGTTCAACTTCCTTCCCCACAGGATCTACCAGACGCGGAAGTCGTCATCTACGACGGTCATTGCAGTTTTTGCCAAAAACAAGTCGCCAATCTATATCGTTGGGATGGTCGGGGGCGTTTGGCGTTTGTTTCCCTACATGCTGCTTTTGTCAAGCAAAATTATCGCGACCTCTCGCACGACAAAATGATGGAACAAATGTATTTGATTACCAACGACAATCGGCGATTGGCCGGAGCCAATGCTTTTCGGTATATCACAACTCGACTTCCTCGGTTGTGGATTCTGGCTCCTCTTTTGCACATTCCATTCTCGCTCCCGCTTTGGCAGTTTCTTTACATGCAAGTCGCCAAACAACGATACCGAATCGCAGGCAAGACTGCTGAAGTCTGCGAGGGTGACACTTGTCACGTTCATTTCGGCGGCAAAAAATAGCGTTCCCATTCCCATCCAGCTTTTGCGATTCGAAGCGGTTGTGGTTAGACTGTTGAATCTCGTCGTGTTATTGGCAACGAACAAAGGAATAGAGGAATGTTCAGAATCAAGTTTCCGGTTTTGATGTGCTTGTTTGGTTGTGTGGTATTCGGCACAGCCTGTTCTATCAACGCTGATGTGTCAGATCATGCAGTTGATTCCAAATCTGATTATGCCGAAACCCGCGTCAACACATTCACGGCAAGTTCTCAATCAAATTCGTGTCTTGCCATCCAGCGTAATGGCAATACGATCGTCGCTTGGGACAGCCGGCGCCAACAAAACGGAACTTACGGCATTTACCTGCAACGTTTTTCCGCGACAGGCAACCGACTTGGCAGCGAAACGCAGGTAAATCTTTACACCCAAAATATGCAAATGAAACCTGCCGTGGCAACGGACGGCTTAGACGCAACCTGGGTTGCCTGGGAATCGTTTGGGCAGGACGGTTCGATGAATGCGATCATCGCCCGACGGTTCGCAGGTGACGCATTTACCGGCGGTGATGAAATCCTCGTCAATCAAACGACGAAAGGTCAACAATCACAAGTCGTCGTTGCAGGAGATTCGAAAGGTAACGCGACTTTCGTCTGGACGACGCCAGCGACCGAAAAACACCTGCAACGCATTGTGTTTCGGCGATTCGATCCCAGCGGCCAACCGATCGGCGCGGAGACTTTTGTTGACGCTGCAGAATTCCATCAACATCTGCCAACCGTATCAATTGACGATCAAGACCGATTAACGATCGCGTGGGCCGAAACCGATATGTCAAATCGGCCTCGTGGAATCCGGGCGCGAGTCTTCGAATCGGACGGGATCGCGATCAGCAAGACCATTCAAATTAGTCCGCGTGACGATCAAGCTCATATCGAGCCAGCCATTTGTGCAGGCTCAGACAGATCATATACGGTCTGCTGGCTTCGTTCCAACAGACAAGATTATGAAGTAGTTTTTAGCCGATTCAATTTCGCAGGAGAGCGGATTCTTCCCGTCACTTGCATCAGTCCCAAAAATGGCACGCGAATCAGCGGAGCCGCCATTGCGCAGGCTGAATCGGGCGAGTTGGTGGTAGCTTGGAATCGCGGTATCGACGGAGGGATCAAGAATGAATCCCTGGTAGAAGCGCGGCGTTTTTCAGGCGACGGCAAAGCCGTTGGCGACTACGTTCAAATCAACCAGGACTACGGCTCAATTCACCGAATGACTTCGGTCTCCGGTACGCAGAGAATGGCGTTCAACGTGCAGGGTCAACTTGCGGTTGCCTGGAACGGAAACTGTGCCCATGACGAAGCGGCAGTCGGATTGACGATAAAAACACCGATAGCGGACGGTTTCGCATTTCGACCTCTCGAGCACGTCGACGTAATCTCGGAAAGTGCAGAAGAGGTCGTCGCTCGTCCGCATGAGCCGCCAACTTTTGATCCTCTTGACATTGCGATCGATAGGTTTGGCGGTGATCCAAACCCGCTACCACAGGGTAACGAATTCGGATTCATTGGAATCACTGCATCGGGCTGGACTCCGCCCGATCCAACGATCGCGGTTGGTCCCGGAAATCTTGTTGCAACAACGAACGGAGCCATTGCGTTTTTCGACAAAGACGGAACCAAGACGTTTGAAGACGAAATCGAAAACTCGTTTGGGTTTTGGGGTTCGCTGGGAACTGATAACTTCGTGTTTGATCCCGAGGTCGTATTCGATCCTCACTCCAACCGCTTTTTTGCGATGGCTTGTGAGCGAAGTGACAACGGACGCAGTAATTTTTTA
>CAMYNE010000473.1 GCA_947259675.1 uncultured Pirellulaceae bacterium | reverse complement strand
TTACATCGGTTTTGATGAGCCTGCACGTCGTCCCCGCAAGAAATTCAATTGGTGGGGCTTTCATGGTTTATGGCTGTCGCTTGTCAGTTTTCTGTCAGCCGGATTCCTTTCACCCATCTCACTCATTATCAGTTTGGTCGGATTGAGGAGAAAAGGCGCCAGGAAAATGGCCGCGGCAGGCACCTTCTTTTCACTGATTGGTATCGGTACAGCAGCCTTGTTTATTAGTGCGGTCTCTCATGATCAACATCAAGACTACTTGCGCCGACTGGAACGCCAAACGCAGATCCAGGTCGACGAAACAAAAGAATTGATGGCTAGTGCGACCGAAGAGCTGGAAGAATATCGCGATGGACATGACGGCGTTTTTCCGAAGTGGGTCGACTGCAACATGTTGATGATCAAATATGAAGATCCATGGGGCAATTCGCTTCGATTTGACGCCGATGCTGATGACTTTGGTACACTTCGAAGTGCAGGAGCTGATGCTGAATATGACACGGCTGACGATCTGACGGTGCGAGTTGAAGGCCAAACGGATCGAAGCGTTTTACTCGGACTTTGATTAAGGCTCCCGACAAAAGAACTCAAACGTTCGACAGAATTTTTGTCGAGCGTTTTTTTGCGCCCAGATTTCTGGAAATCTCTGCAAATCGCAACCGCGGTTTTTTCCGCAAAACCGGAAGCAACCGTACTACTGGCGCTTCGTTGAGGACAATGTTGTGCGCTGGCGACATTGCATGAAGCGTCCACTGCATGCGATTCGATAAACCGTATGATCGTGGAATGTAACAAACAGTAGATTGTTAAAAGAGTCGGATCATGTCGTTAAAGCGAGTTGTGTTTTTTTTGATCGTGGGTGCCAGCGTTGCCGGATTCTGCACGGAGACTTTTGCTCAGGGCCCCGGACTTCTTCGTCGTACCGGAAAGGTTTTAGGATTAGGCTGGGGTTCAGGCAATCACTGGCGAAATCCCACCGTGAATCCAGGTTATTACAACCCATATACTGAACACAACTCCGGACTGATCCACCTTGAGCAAGCAACCGAGACTCAGCCTTCGACCTACCTGTACGGTCAACCCAGTTTTCAGAACACGTATTCACCGACTGAAAATTCCCTTCCATTTCCGTCGATTAAGGCCCCCACTCGGAATCAGAACCTTCCTCCCGCCGTGATTCAACAGAATGCTGAGCCAGGAATGATTGGAACCATCGAATCCAGCGACGATACTTTGAGCGGCTGGCCGAAATATGGAGAATCTATTAACGGAACTGGCGATTTTGAAATTGATACGTCCGAGTTATTTTCTCAGCCCGTAATTCGTGACCGCAAATACACGCCTCGTGTCCAAAGCCAACCATTGGATGTCAATTCAAGCGACTTGGGAAACAATCAATAGAGATTCGTCCCATCAAGGAAAATCGTTTAACGCGTTGGTGTCGCCCCGCGCGGCCCAACGATGCGATCGGTGAGCGACCAACGAGAACATACCGCTGGCCAACTGATTGAGTCTGAACGGGTTTAACGCAATACCGTTCAAAATCTGAACGAACGTAACACAAGTCATTCTGAGAGAGCGTCAGCGACCGAAGAATCTCACGTGAAATACGAGAGATCCGTCACTTCGCTCGACTCAGTTCAGGATGACTAGCCCGCATTTCTCACAAGTAGAAAAGGCCGGCAACGAGCAAACGCTGTAATTACCGGAACTGCAGCCGCTTTTCTGGAAGCAACGCAAAAACAGTTTGCAAGTCAAATTAGTGGCGTTTGCGCTGTTCCGGCAAAGCACAACCGCGACTTTGTTCCGGCCTACGTGAGAGATCCCGGCTAGGTTGTTTCCGAGGATTCAGTGGCAGACTTTAAGCGGCGCTAGGTTTGACGTCCAACCGCAGATCGAATCGTGTCACTCACTCAGTCTGTTATGTCGCACAATGTGCGATTGCTAGCGAATTCAACGATACGATCTCTATCCACTTTGTATTGACCCACGTCGCTACCCGTTCTTATACTCCCCGTTCAATCAGGAACGAAACGAGCGCTGATTAACAGCGTTCAGGTTTAGGGAGAAACCAAAATGGTTTATGCGATCTCGCACCGATTCACAAGTCTGCTTTGTTTCCTGGCAATTATTGCCAGTTCAGGAATCACTGTTCGCGCCCAACCCCAGCAGGGTCCGCAGGCAGGACAATCGCCGCAACAGATTCAGACGTTGGCAGTTGTTAACGGGCAACCTATCACGCGACAACAAGTCGCTTCGGAATGCATGAAACGATTTGGAGAGGACGTACTTCAAAGCATTGTCAACAAACAGTTGGTGCTGAACGAATGCCGTCGTCAAGGACTCACGATTACCGAGAAGGACGTCAACGACGAGATTGTCAGTCGCGCCAAGAAATTTGGCATGTCGGACGATCGTTACATCAAATTAATTTGCACAAAAAGAAACATCTCGGTCGATCGTTTCAAGAATGACTTTATCTGGAACGAATTGGCGCTTCGTCGACTGGCAGCATCCAACCTCCAAGTCAGCCCCGAAGAACTCAATGAACGCATGGAGTTTGAGTTTGGACCAAAAATTCAGGTTCGAGAAATTGCGGTCGATTCACAGCAACGAGCCGAACAAATTCTGGCTCACGTCACGGCCAACCCAGACGATTTCGGTCGTCTGGCAAAAGATCATTCGGTTGATCCCAACAGCGCTTCCGTTCGTGGATTGCTACCGCCGATTCGACGTAATTCCGGACTTCCACAATTTGAAAACATAGCGTTTTCTCTGCAACCTGGCCAAATCTCGAACGTCTTTCAAATCCAGGACAAGTACATCATCCTGAAATGCGAACGCGTGTTCCCGGCAGTTCAACTCACGCCCGAACAACAGGAAGAAGTTCACCAGCGTCTGATCGAAGAGATTTCCAACGAAAAACTGGCGACGGCTGCTTCGAGTCTGTTTGAACAATTGCAACAGACGGTTAAAGTAACCAACGTGATGAATGATCCGCAACTGAGCAAACAGATGCCAGGCATTGCTGCGATGGTGGACCAGACAAAAATCACGAAACGATTTCTGGCAGAAGAATGCATCGCCCGTTTCGGTCGACAATTGCTTGAAACGGAAATCCATCGAATGTTGTTGATTCAGGCCTTGCAACAATCTGGAATGCAAGTCACCGAAAATGATGTCAGTCAGGAAATCACTCGGGCAGCGACCGCTTTCGGTTATCT
>CAMYNE010000472.1 GCA_947259675.1 uncultured Pirellulaceae bacterium | reverse complement strand
TCTTGGGGCAACCACCACGTTTCTCGCACTTCTACTTGCGGCAGATGAGGGCAGAAGAGCTCTATGAATCGTTATTAGTTGCCACAAGAGCCGCCGACTCACGCGGTTCTTATGAACAACAAGAGCAACAAAAAAACATGTGGCTGCAACAATTTTCGACGGCTTTCGGGACAGACGAAGGTGACGAGACGACCACGTTTAATGGAACGATTCCCCAGGTTCTGATGATGTTCAACGGTGGACTTATTCGGGAAGCGACCGCCACCGGCAAGGGTGGTCTGATTGATCAGCTTGCCCGAAACTCAAAGATGTCTGCCAAGCAGAAAATCGAGTATCTGTTTAAGGCGGGCCTTAGTCGCAAACCTACGAGCTCCGAATTAAATGTCGCCAAGGCTTTGTACGAAGCGCGAAAAGACAATTTGTCCGAAGCACTGACCGACATTTGGTGGGTTGTCTTGAATACGAACGAATTTATTTTCAATCACTGATCGTTGGTGATAGAATCGAGAAGCAATCGAGTAAGAGTCACAACAGGTTTGGAGCAAATATGAATTTTCGCACGCCTACGGGGATGAGCCGACGTCACTTCATGCGACACCTTGCTGGAGCTTCGGCTTTGACCGGCAGCGCGCTTGCGATGGGTCACAGTTTGAAGACCTATGGCAGCGAACTCGTGAAAAACAGGAAAGCTGCGATCTTGCTTTGGATGGGTGGCGGACCATCGACGATGGATATCTGGGATCTCAAACCGGGAGCAGCCACCGGTGGGCCTTTTCAACCCATTGCCACCACCGGTGACGTGCAAATCTGCGAACACATGCCCATGATGGCAAAAAACATGGACAAAATGTCCATCGTTCGATCGATGAGCACCCGTGAAGCGGACCACATGCGTGGCCGCTACTACATGCACACCGGATACGTCCCCAACCCAAATGTTCAACATCCAAGTTACGGTTCCGTCATTGCCCATGAATTGGCATCGGAGCGACCTGACTTGGAAATCCCCCCATTCGTTTCAGTTGGTGGAGCCAGCGAAGGACCGGGCTTTCTAGGAATGGCGTGGGCACCGTTCTCAGTGAACTCGAACGGTCAAGTCCGCAATCTTGACATGGGCTTGCAACCTGATCGACTCGCACAACGGATGAAGGCTCTGAGTTTGATGGAAACTGGCTTCGTTAAGCAAAACCGAGGCATCGCTGCCGAAGAACACGCCAAAGTACTTGGCAAGACGCTCAACTTGATGACAAGTTCGCAGATGTCGGCGTTCAAAGTCGACCAGGAACCCGCCAAAGTTCGAGAACGCTATGGCCAAAACAACTTTGGCCGAGGCTGTTTGATGGCTCGCCGACTTGTTGAATCCGGCGTACCATTCGTGGAAGTGAATCTTGGCGGCTGGGACAACCATCAAGGCATTTTCAATACTCTGGAGAACCAGAGGCTGCCCGTGCTGGATCGAGCCATGAGTGCGTTGATCGAGGATCTTACTGAACGCGGCATGCTGGAAAACACAGCCGTGCTCTGGATGGGTGAATTTGGCCGAACTCCTCGAATCAACGGAAACGCGGGTCGCGATCACTGGGCTCGCAGTTGGAGCGTTGTCGCCGGTGGTGGCGGAATGAAAGGCGGACTTGGAATTGGGCAGACCAACGATGACGGGTCCCGAGTCGAAGGCCTGTCTTACACGTCCGAAGACCTGATGGCAACCGTTTGTCATTCGCTCGGGATCAGCCTGGAAACGACCTTCACCAGTCGTAGCGGTCGCCCAATGAAGATCGCCAACGGCGGAAAATTGATCAAAGAACTGGTCAGCTAACTGATTCAACGACCGTTCGAAGAAGTAGCTATCATGCTAGAAACCAGTGCAGCGACACTTTATGTGTCCGTCATGACGAAAGATTGGCTTGGCATCATCTGCAGCAACGATTTTGCGAGCGAATTAATCGCATGATTTAGTTTAGGTGCTCACGGGCTGCGGCTGATCCCAATAGCAATACTTCACCCTGCACTATTTTTGCGGCGACGGGCATGGATGAAACCGTCTTGCCTGCGCTTAGGTACTTCTATAAAGTTTGGCAAAAATTGGAACCCAATTCTGCGGCGTGAATCATAGATGGACGAATGGTATTCGATTGCCGGGTTCTGTGACCCGATGAGCAGCATTTCACACCTCGCCGGAACCGCAGTATTCACGGTGCTAGCCGTCGTTCTTTTGCGCAGCGCGTGGCCATCACGATTACGATTTTGGTTTTCGTTTGTGTTTGCGACTTCAGCCGTTTTACTGCTGACGATGAGTTTTACTTATCACATGATGGCGCTTGGAAGTACTGCTCGAGCCGTGATGCGATGTTTGGATATCGCCGCGATCTTTATTCTGATTGCCGGTACCTTTACCATCATTCACGGGATTCTTTTCACTGGCTGGAAGCGATGGGGCATTCTGATTCCGATGTGGATGTTTGCAGTCATTGGAATCATCTTGCGATCCGTTTTTTACGATGGCGTTTCCGAATGGTTTGGAATCGGAATTTTTCTGATGATGGGCTGGATTGGAGCGTTTTCTTCCTGGTTGGTGTGGAAGAACTACGGTTTTTCGAACTTTCTTCTGGTTCTGATGGGTGGGGTATTTTACTCGATTGGTGCGGTGATTCACGGAGTCGATTGGCCCATCTTGATCGATAAGGTCTGGGGCCCGCACGAGACATTTCATCTGTTTGTCTTGGCCGCGCTGGGTTGGCACTGGGCTTTTGCCGCGAAAGTCGCGGAAGGATCAGTACGGCCTCAAAGTTTGCAGGTCTAGGATGGTGGTCATTCCGAAGCGTCGAATCCTTGGTGCCGCGAAACGGAATCCAGAGCTCAGAATGACTTATGCGGCGCTCTACCAAGGGAATGGCCGTCAAATTCAGAAACTTTTGGGGCGTACAAACTGACCACAACTGCAGTTAATGGCGACCCAAAATTTTGGTTTCGAAGTGGTTATTCAAAGCCCAATTCACGGTTATCACCTTCAAACATCCCTTAGCTCGAATTAGTAGCGCCAAATACGGGATTAATGATGTGAACTCTGTCGTCTTTTCGTTATTTGCAATCACAATCAATTCATTGGACCCGCTTGACTCAGCCAATCATTTGATTGACTCATTTGATTGACCGGCCAACAAAATGATCGAAAATACTAAAATCCAGGAAGGATTTTCTTTCACAATAAATGGAGTTCAGAATTGTCGTTCATTGATCGTTCAAGACGCAAGCTAACTGACTTGGTCGACTTGGAGCCTTCGGATTCATGTGGCGTCGGATTGGCCGCATCGGTCGACGGGGTTCCTTCGCGGCGAATTCTTGAACTTGGATTGATTTCACTTGCTAATTTTTCTCACCGGGGTGCAGTTGGAGCGGATGGAAAAACGGGCGATGGGGCCGGTGTTACCACGACCATTCCAACAAGAGTCTTTTCGCGATGGATGAGGGAACTTGAAATCGAAGATGCCCCGCCACTTGTTGGCATCGGCGTGCTTTTTCTGCCCTCGAACACTTCAGGCCTTGAATTCGCAATGCGGATGGTCTCTGAAACAATAACTTCGCGGGGCTTGAGAGTGCTTGGGATTCGCGACGTCCCAATCGAGCACGAAGAACTTGGCGATCAAGCAAGAAGCAACTGCCCCGTCATCAAACAAATTTTTATTGCTGGCAAAGGCGAAGACGCTGATCATTTTGAGCGCGAGCTATTTCTTGCACGTCGTGCCATTGAGCTGACTCCGATCGACCGCCACTTTCAGAACATTCACATCGCTTCGATGTCGGCTCGCACCATTTCTTATAAAGCGATGGTATTGTCTGGATCGCTCAGCAAGTTTTATCCCGATCTGGAAGATCCTGAATTTGAATGTTCAATCTGTGTTTTTCATCAGCGATTCAGCACAAATACAAGTCCCCAATGGTCGCTTTGCCAGCCATTTCGAATGTTGGCCCACAATGGAGAAATCAACACGATTCGCGGCAATCGTAACTGGATGACAGCTCGAGAACCGATGTTGAGCCACCCCTATTGGTCTCGCAGCGATCGCCGACTGTTGAGGCGCCTGTTCAACTTCAACGACTCCGACTCGGCAAGTCTCGACAA
>CAMYNE010000471.1 GCA_947259675.1 uncultured Pirellulaceae bacterium | reverse complement strand
AATTCGTCAACAACATCTTCTGGCTTTTCTTGCTCTTTTTCAGCCCTGCGCTGTTCGGCAATCTTTCTATATTTCTCGATTTCGACTATTGCCTTCCGCGCGTCCGATATTCGCTGTTGTTCCAAAATTGAGACCAAACGATCCAGATCTTCAGTTCGATTCAGCGCTTTGAAACACATCGCCAACTGAATCCCAAAACGATAATGGGTCGGATGTTTGGTATACAGGTCGTACAGCAGAAAGACGGCGTCGCCATAACGATGAGCGTCCATATAGGACCGGGCCAAATTGAAGTTTAATTCGCTAATCGCTCTTTCCACATTTTTTTCCTGGTCTTTATCGAGGGCTTCGATATATCCCAGTTCAACGAGTTGCTGTAGCGCTTCTTTGGATTCAACTGCGTCCAATTTCATATTTTTAGGGTGTTGGCCGTCGTTCCCAGGAACGTCATCCCAGGATGGAATTGTTTCAACTTCTGGAGGTTCCACGAATGCGTCCGCGATGACTCGGCCGTCGAAATCTTCTCCCACGGGTAAACCAAACAATTGCAATACGGTGGGAGCAATATCCAGTAAGTTCACACCATGAATCAACGAATCCTTTTTGATGCCCGGACCTTTCATTGCAAAAATACCGAAGTCGCGGTGTTCAATCGCCGGTCCGGTCGGTTCGGCCGGTATAGCTCGGGGTCTTAAATGGTCCGGATGAAAACCATGATCGGACAATAAAATGACAGTGGTGTCGTCGCCCGCCAAATCCAACAACCGACCTAACATCATGTCGTGATAGGCATACGCGCATTGAACAACATTTTGATAGATTTCAAAGTCTTCCTCGGAAATATGATCTTGTTTCGGCGGATGATAACGCATAAATCCGTGACTGAAGTGATCGATAGCGTCGTAGTAGACCGCCATTAAATCCCATTCTTGTGTTTCCATTAAATGAGTAGCGGCACCGTGGATGGTCAAGCATTCGGCAATATTTTTGCAACAGTTCCACAACCGCCGGTCTTTGTCTTGATCCACTTTGTGCGCCAACGGAATGAACGGTAACAATAGATCTTCTTCAATCTCCGCGGGATGCATCCGGATTTCGGCAAGTTCATCCGCCAACGACTCAGGATGAACGGTACCCGGAATCATTGGCCAAGGCGTGTCCAAAGTTAGCCCCTTGGCCTGATGGTAGCCGTTGGAAACCATCACACCATCAAGCGGCTCGGCCGGATGACTGGGCCACCAACCCACGACAATCGAACGTTTGCCTTCCTGGTTAAGAATGTTCCACATCGCCTTGGTTTTTCGCGCCAAATTTGAGATCGGCTGAACCTGCAAGCCGTCGGATGTTGGTTCGATGAACCCATGAATACCGTGATTGAACGGTCGCTTGCCAGTGGCGATCGATGTCCATAGCATCGGCGACAAGACAGGGTGCAACGTACTGATTTCGGCCATGACACCATTGTCCAAAAAGTTTTTGAGATTGGGCATTACTCCCATGTCCATCAGCGGATGAATAACTTTCCAATCGGCGGCATCCCAGCCGATAACGAGGACCTTTTGTTTGCCATTCTTTTCCGACATAGTTGTACCGAATTGTGTTGGTGATACGATTTCTGAGTGATTACTGCGATTTTTGTCCGGCGTATGATTCGAACGGAACTTTAATGATATGCGCTAACCCGGATTTCTCACAGGCTTGAAAACCGCACGGAAGCAAAACGTTCTTGCTACTTCCTTTTTAGTGTATCAAGGGAAAGGTCGGGCCTTCAAAAAAATGACGATGACCACCGCATTAAAAAAGGACTCGCTGTTACGAGTCCTTTTGGATCAATTTATTTGGTTGTGACGCCGTTAACTATACTAGGCGGCTTTCAAACCTTTGCGACGACGAATGCCAACCGCTCCGAGTGCCAACAAAGCCAAACCGGCCAAACTGCTTGGCTCTGGAACCTTTTGGATGTGAATTGCTGTGTTGGGATCGCTTTCATAAGCCCAATTTAACACCGTAAACGAAGTGGGGAGTCCGCCATCTGCGGTTAAATTAACCTTTGCCCAGCCGTAATGCGTTTCACCTTGGAGGTCACCAAATGAAAATCCAAAGTAGGCCGTTATGGATCCGGTCGAACCTACGCCGAATGCATCGACATTCAATCCACCAAGGGGATTACCAGCAGCAGCCCATGCCAAGTCTGCGTGTGTCATGCCTGGTCCGATGATATCGCTGTATTGGAAGCCTATTGCTGTAGTTGGAAATTCTGTACCTGTAGCAACTACGCCGCCGACACCACCAGCCAAAGGATATCCGGCACCAACTGCCCACAAGATATCTGTGGAGCCAACTGCGTTGTTAGGACCTCGATTGTTACCGGCAATTCCAAACGCAACCGCACCCGAATTGGAACTAAAGATAAAAGGAGTAACGGCGTTTGTATTACTTGCGTTCACCGTCGAAACGTTGAAACCAACGTTTACATTAAGATTGTTAACAACGTCCGCTTCAACTTGACTGGCCGTCAACAATCCGCCTGCTGCAACAGCACCGAATCCGACTAATGCGGCTTTGCCAATTTTGGTTTTGGAAGCGCTTTTTGCTGCAGCGCTATAGTTCTCAACTGCTTGATTAAAGTCACTCTTCGCAATCATATTTTCTCCAAACGTTGTTGATTCGGGTGATTCCCTGACGATTACGTCTCCGATCCAATGAAGCTTGAATCGTTACCGTTACCGAGGTTCTAGAGTAATAAGTGAAAAACGCAATTCAAGGTAATCCCTCAGTCAATTTCTCAAATGACAAGACGCTTATTAACAGTTCTAAGAGTCTTAACAGTTCTAAGAGTCTTAACAGTTCTAAGAGTCGCAACGATCTTCAGGTCAGAAAATCATCGTCTAGATCGCCTTACGGTTCAGCGCCGCATGATTTGGGCGAGCCAAATCCTTAATCAAGCCAATTTTTTCGAGAAAGTTGAGCGAGATATAGGTCACATCAAATTCCCACCATCGATGTCCGTGTTGTGCCGAGCGTGGATCCGCGTGGTGGTTGTTGTGCCAGCCTTCACCATTCGTCAACAATGCGAACAACCAGTTGTTGCGACTGTCTTCGCGAGTCTCATAGTTTCGATAGCCCCAAATGTGGGCTGCTGAGTTGATGCCCCAAGTGACATGCCAAGTGAAAATCGTGCGCATTACGACACCCCACATAAACCATTGGGCTCCGACTTGAATCA
>CAMYNE010000470.1 GCA_947259675.1 uncultured Pirellulaceae bacterium | reverse complement strand
CGGAGATCCTCAAGTATCTTTATGCGTTTGATGATCACGGCCAAGGCAGTGAATATCAAAAGTGGCAATATCAATTCCGACACCGCGCCCCAGAGGCGGAGTCCCGAGTCAGTAACCATCGTCAGAATTATGCTGAGTGCAACCATGTCGAATACATCGGCTTGTCCGGATCAAGTGCTCCAATACTGAAACGTAAACTGGCATTATCGAAATGGTCCGTCGCAGTTGCTCCGAAGCATGTTAATCTGCAGATGAAATGGTCACTCTGAATGTGTCGTAGCGATAAAAAGGCTCTCTTCCAAGAAACTGCCACGTAAGCGAGACGCGCCGGACGTATCATCCTGAACCGCATTTCTCACATAGATGGGTCGAACTCGCACAACTGCTTGGTGGGTCGTCGCAAATTCGATTGTTTGAAATAACAAAGAGTAATCTGGTCGAAAGAACTAAAGCGCGTGAAGACCCACCAGGATCACCGTTTGCTCGACGCCACCCTACAACCTGTGAGAAATGCGGGCTAAACCGACAATACAGGTTTCAGATCATCGCAAGGACCGACGACCAGCGTCGTACTGCGGGCTAACGGGTACTTGTGCAATGCGTCGGTGACTTGATCCAGGGTGATGGCTTCGTAGACTTCAGCGATCTCTTTCGTCGTTTTGAAAGGTTGGTCGACGAGCCATTGGGCTCCGACGGAAAACATGCGGCTCCCCGTGCGTTCGCTGGCCAAGACAATGTGAGCTGCAATCTTCCGTTTCGCCAGTTCCAGTTCCTTTTGCGTGATCCCGCCTTCGACCGCTTTTTGCTGCAACGCGTAAAGTCGATCGAGGTTGGCTTGAGCCTGTTCTGGAGCACAACAGATGTACGTCATGATGGCTCCAGTATCAAAATATTCGTAAACTCCCATCCCAGCTGACTCGGCCATTCCCGAATCCAGAAAATCCCAGTACATCCGACTTCCACCGTCATCGCCGAGAATGGCGGACATCACACGAGTTGCAAAACGGTCTTCGTCCGAAGCACAGGGACCGGCAGCGAGTTGTAAGATGTATTGCTGGTGTGAGTTTTCTTTTACGATCTGATCAAAGCCTGTCGTGTGTTTCGCTTCATACGACTGACGCGGTGCTGCAAACGACTCCCACGCTCCACACAGGCGTTCCGCGTCATCGACCAGCTGTTCAAAGTCGACTTTTCCGGCTGCGGCCAGTGCCATGTTTCTGGGACTGTAACGTTGCTGAAAATAACTTCGCATCCCTTCGGGCGTCATGTTCGAAACAGAGTCGACGGTGCCCAGCACACTTTGAGATAGTGGATGAGGTCCGAAAAACTCTTCCATAATTTTCTCGTGGCCTCCATACGGAGGCTGGTCGCGATACATGTTGATCTCTTCGACGATGACTTGTTTCTCCATCTCAAAATCTTCTGATCGCAACGACGGCCGCATCAAATCACTGAGCAACTCAACCATCGGCGTTTGGAATTCGGGTAGCACGGTCGCATGGTAAATCGTGCTCTCTTCGCCCGTGCGGGCGTTGCTGGATGAGCCCATTTCGTCCAGACGCAGGTTGACCTGTTCCGCCGTGTGATTGGGCGTGCCTTTAAAAACCATGTGTTCGAGAAAATGACTGACACCGCCGAGTTCCGCCGTCTCGTCGCG
The DNA here is from genome assembly GCA_947259675.1 of uncultured Pirellulaceae bacterium. GTDB lineage: Bacteria > Planctomycetota > Planctomycetia > Pirellulales > Pirellulaceae > Mariniblastus. The sequence continues at coordinate 1,574 of CAMYNE010000470.1, read as the reverse complement.
CGCACCCGTTTTGACGAAAAACCCAAAGGCAGACGTGTAAGCCTGGTCATTGCACTCAGCCAGAATTTCCAGGCCATTTTCAAGCCGATGTTGCCGATACTCCATCGTGTTTCAATTCCAAAGGTTGTGGGCCAAGTGTAACTACATCAAAATTCGCAGGTGGGTGATCGCGAAGAAAATGGTTGATCGATTTAACCGTTAACCCGTTGATCAGGTCGTTGATTTCATCGAGTGTGCGAACACGGCCAAGATAAAACCAGTCGCTCGCAATTGAGCCGGCTCGCGAACGACACGATTCCTGTTGCATGATCAGGCCACTGCGAATTTGAACTTTCAACCGGTCAAGCTCTGATTCCGTAACGCCGTTACCCAAGTTGATGAGTTGTTCAATCAAAACGTCGAGGGATTCCTGCGCTCGCTCGGCAGAAGTACCGCAATAACAAAAAACGGCTCCCCGATCCAATACCGAATTACAAGTAGCCGAAACGGCGTAACACAATCCTCGCTTTTCTCTGACTTCCGTGAACAGCCGGGAACTCATGCCGTCACTCAAAACACCGACCGCTGCCCGCGCCTTGAAAAAATCTCCATCGGAATAAGAAATGCCCGGGTAGGCAATCGCGATGTGCGTTTGATTACTGTCAAACGGAATGTGGTGGTTGCCATGAGAGGGCGCCACGAATGCCGGTTCCCTCGTTTCATTGGCAGCCCAATCACCAAAGAGTTCGCCCACGAGATCCTTTAACGATTCCCATTCATGTTTGCCTGCGACCGCGATGACGGTTCCAAGCGGCTGGTAAAACTGTTTGTGGAACTCCACAATGTCGGTGAGTTGAATCGATTGGACCGACTCGACGGTGCCTTCACAAATACGTCCTTCGGGATCTCCATAGTATCTCATTCGTGCGTCAATCATTGCTCGCTGCGCCAGATCGTCCTGGATCGCGGCGATTTCCTGGAAACAGACTTGGCGGCCGTCTTCAAGTTGGTCAGCAGGAAGATGGGGTGAGCGAAAAACATCTCGATAAATTGCCAACGCCTCGTTTAGCTGAGCGGCCGGCATCGCACCACCGTAATGAGTTCGATAGACAGAAACCGACGAACTAAAATCGACCCCCAGATATTCGAGGGCCTCAATAAATCCACGACTATCGAGCTCGCCACTTCCGCGCTGCACCATTTCGCATGTGAAATTGGAAAGACCAATCTGGTTGGTGGGGTCAAATCGACAGCCTGCCGGTAAAGACAGCGAAAACGCAACCGACTCAAGCCAAGGCATGGGTTGAGAAACGAGCGTTAGTCCGTTTTCGTAGGTGTGGGAAAGGATTCTCTGCGGAATGCTCATTTATGGGATACTCAAATTTGGCGATTTCAGCGAATTCGACATTCTACGTCAGAACTCAGATAAGCGAAGATGGGCAGAATGGCTTGCAAATTGACTTAGGCTTTGGCCCTTAGGTTTACCACATCTCCGTTGGGCTTGTCCCCGGCTTGTCCCAACGGGATGACGACTGAGCGGCTACAAATAACGGCCCAATGAAATGTTTTCTTTTCCACCCGAGCCAATCGCCGCT
>CAMYNE010000469.1 GCA_947259675.1 uncultured Pirellulaceae bacterium | reverse complement strand
TGAACGCTACCTGACCGTTTGGGTAGCGCTCTGCATTTTTGCGGGAATTGCTCTCGGAAAACTCGCACCGGGTTTCGCCAAAACGCTCGATGGAATGGCGATCTATGTCAACGAAGCTCCAGTCATTTCGATTCCAATCGCACTCTGCCTGTTCTTCATGATGTATCCCATTATGGTCAAGATCGACTTTCGGGAAGTGCTCAAAGCAGGAAAGGCTGTTCGTCCGGTTGGGCTAACGCTGTTTATCAATTGGGCCATTAAGCCTTTCACAATGTATGCCATCGCCAGCTTCTTTCTGGGCACCTTGTTTCTCGGTTTCATCGGCCCCGATGCGGTTGACTACGTGAAACTTCCACTAGGAGCGGATCTGGCTGTTGGTGATACCTACGGCGTTGGGCAGGTTGTGATGGTCGATGGCTTGAAAACACTTCAAGTGCCACTTTGGCGAAGCTATTTGGCCGGATGTATTTTGTTGGGCATTGCACCATGTACTGCAATGGTGCTGGTATGGAGTTTTCTGGCCAAGGGCAACGACGGTCATACACTTGTCATGGTCGCCATCAATTCACTTTCCATGCTGGTACTGTATGGATTGTTGGGTGGTTTCTTGCTAGGTGTTGGCAAGCTGCCGGTTCCATGGCAAGCGTTGTTGCTTTCGGTAGGAGTTTACGTGGCACTGCCGTTGGTCGCCGGATACCTGTCTCGCAGATGGCTGATTGCGGCCCGAGGCGAACAATGGTTCAAGGAAAAATTTCTGCCTGTATTGACACCGGTTACGATCGCAGCACTCCTGATTACCTTGATTTTGCTGTTCTCATTCAAGGGCGAAACCATTGTTCAGAATCCATTTACGATTTTGTGGATCGCCATTCCACTGTTTCTTCAGACAGTTCTCATATTCCTGTTAGGATACGGGTTATCCAAGACAATGGGGCTAAGCTACGAAAACGCGGCTCCGACCGCGATGATCGGTGCATCAAATCATTTCGAAGTGGCGATTGCAACATCGGCGATGTTGTATGGCCTGTCATCGGGGGCAGCTCTTGCAACTGTCGTTGGCGTCCTGATCGAAGTTCCTGTGATGTTAATGTTGGTCAAGTTTTGCGTAAGAACACAAAACTGGTTTCGCCATGAACCCACCGGCAACGTTCACCGCATCTAAGATCCGCGAACAATTTCACAGACAAATTCGACGTTGCAGATGAATGCCTTTGCGCCGAATTCGACAGGTCGATCTCGCGCGGCTGGGATGGGTCATCCGCGAAGCGCGATTCAAACGGCTACTCGGAAACGATGACTGACTGCAGGCTCATTTTCGCCATACAGAGTTTGTAGCAGTGCTCAAACTCGGGGCATTTCAAGCAGTCATCCCACTCCTCGATGTTAGCCGAGAAAATGCGGGCTGACCGAGCCGCGCCCATGCCACCCGTACTATCAAGTTCAAACGTAAACACCTTGCCGACGTTAGGTTCGTTGTTGCGGAAATGTATTGCGTCGGGAAACATCGTCCCATAGCACTCTTTGTGTTCCATGATTCAGCTACTTTCTCCATGGACGCTTTGCAACCAGACCACGCATCCAGCCACCTATGTCCGCGTCATTGAGCGTTACTGTTCCAGCCGATTCAGTCAGCCACCTATTTTGCGTTTATCTCGGTTAGACTTCTGTTTCTAGTGGAATTGAGTCAGGGCAACAAGGCGACAAATTAACCTGGCGCGCTGAACCTATTTGTTTTGGCTACCACAAATTGCTTTGTACTTGGGAACAGACGCTCACCGATAGGTTGGAGAAATGGAATCGTAAACGAATGAAAATCGACGTGTTTTCGATACGTTTCCCGGCGATTCCGCCTCGAGCGAGTCCTTCCTGTCGAGATTATCGGAAAAACCTACCCAACTGTAACTTTCTCGCCAAATCATGAGCTACGTTTGCAGGGCGATCAGGACGGGATCAACTCCCAATCGGTTTTCAAGACATTCAGACCAAGGAAATCTATTATGATGTTTGAAAGTGGCGACATGGTGCTCGTATCCCACCGGCATCTGTACGAAGGTGACGGGGACAGGTTTTTCATTGGCCGCACGATTGTTTGTGAAGGTCCGTTGATTAAAGCTGAAGGCTACTCGTTCGTCCGTGACCTTTCCAACGGACACATCATCAAGAAGCAAGAAAAGCGCACAAAGGTACTCTCGCTGTCCACGCCTGGTCAGATGGTTTACCAGTTACCCTGCATCGACCTTGAGCTGATAGACATCGTCAGCCGAAATTCCGATGCAGTGCTTGTGGCTGGCCCTCGCCAGATCATGAACCTCTCGGAACACACACATTGCGGCCACTTTTAGAGCGCGTTTGGTTTAAGTTTGGCATCTTTTCGTCGGTTCGCCCCCCAAATCAGACCGCCACGACCGCTATACGTCCGTGCGACACGCACTAGATCGGTGGTTCAGCTGAGCATTGCCGGTTGTTTCCCCCAAATTCACAGCCGCAATTATATGGTCAGTTCCGCGAGACGCAGGCATCGCGCGAGTTACAGTTGGTCCTCGACCCCGAGTTCCTTTAACCGGTTTGGCAAGCTTTTTTTGCCGCCATCAACCCAGACGCGATCGAGGACAAAAGAAGTTTGAGCATTCGTTAGGTCCACGGTATAAATTCCGGAGTTTACCGATCCATATAGAGTTCCAAAAACATCAACCAGGACGGTGTGTCGTTGACCTGCTAGACGTTGAGTCGTTTGTTGATCTTTTGACTGCCTGCTGCCTGATGTGTTCAACAACTCGTGAACTGCTGTAGTTATTGAACAGCACGAAGAAACGACGGTTTCTCAAATAACCAATTCTTCGCAACAACGAAATCACCGCCATTAAGGGTCCGAGTTGGCCTGCATTGATTTGGCCGGATTTGGCGCCCTATATATAACCAACGTTTCTTGATTGGCTAACAAGACCCAGATCCGATCAAAAATCAGAAGAATCTGCCTGATGTTTGACTTTCACCGTCACACTCACCAAAATCACGATCTCGCGGGCCGAACCGGGCATTCCGATGATATTCAAATTACTATCAGTTCGTCGTCGATCAGTAGGTGTTCGCACAGCGTTAAAGAGAAATAGGTGCGGTCCGTTTTACTAATGCAGAAAAGGTTTACGACGTTGTAAATCCTTTACATCGGCATTGGTCGCGGTATTACGATCAATGCGTCGAAGCCTTCCGGATCCGTCCGTATTTGCGAAATTTAAATGAA
>CAMYNE010000468.1 GCA_947259675.1 uncultured Pirellulaceae bacterium | reverse complement strand
GATTGTCATTAGTCGTCGCGGCTAGATGCCCACCGAATTGACGAAATTCCTTGAACAAACAAAAACAAGCGGACGGTCCCGGCGACGCGGAACCGACCGCAAAACCTGGTCGACCTTAATGGTGCTGACGTCTTGGCAGACGCTCCAGTCAAGTTTCCTTACCCCTGGGTTCAAATGACACCAAACGGAAACCGATTGATAAGCACGGATGAAAAAATGAGGACCCAAATCCTCGATCTGAGTGCCGTCCGCAAAGTGCTGACAAGTCTTGGTTTAAATTGGGAACCGAATGAGACCAAAAATTAGATAGGTGATTCTGGGTTGTCAATGAAAAATTCATTCGGGCTGTGCGGAATTCAGATCGCCAAAAAAGGGTTTGATTGCATCGTAAAGTGTTTGTTTGCGAACGGGTTTGGTAATGTAGTCGTCCATCCCGGCCTCCAAACATTGCTCGCGAAAACCGAGTACGGCGTGAGCGGTCATCGCGATGATGGGAATGTGGCCGCCCAGGTCCTGTTCGTGTTGGCGGATCAGTTTGGTAGCGTCGATTCCGTCCATTTCCGGCATCTGCAAATCCATCAGGATCAAATCGAACTCGCCTTGCTGCCAAAGATCCACGGCGATTCCTCCGTTTTCCGCCACCGTAACTTGATGCCCCCACTTACTCAATAGACTAACTGCCAGAATTTGATTGGCTTTGCCATCTTCAGCGAGCAACACGTTCAAGCCAGATTTTGCTGAAGCCCTGTCCGACGGTTCAGCCAGTTCGTCGACCGTCTGCGGAACACTCTGTGAGGGAACGACCACGCGCAAAATGGTTTCAAGTAGTTCCGACTGTTTGACCGGCTTCATCAACTCAGCCAGGATGCCAAGTTCATTACAACGCGTTGCATCTTCGGATCGCCCACCAGAAGTCAACGCGATAATTGGGATTTGAGTGAATTCCTTTATTTGGCGAATTTTCACAGCCAACATGAATCCGTCGATCTCGGGCATATTGACATCGGTTAGGACCAGCCCGATCGTTTCACCTGCCCGATCCATCTGTTGCAAAATATCGATCGCTCGCGAACCATTTTCCGCGGTGATCGGATGCATCCCCCAGCCCTTAACAACTTCTTTGACAATTTTCCGGTTCGTGGAATTGTCGTCGACAACAAGGACTCGCATCCCGTCCAGGATTTCCACGTCACGTTGGGGCGTCAGTTCGACGGTTTCGTTTGTGATTGGGAAGGGAAGCGAAAAGTGGAAGACACTTCCCACGCCGAATTCACTTTCCACCCATATCCGACCTCCCATCAGTCCAACCAGACTGGAAGAAATCGACAAGCCAAGACCTGTGCCACCGTGCTTGCGCGTCGTCGAGGCGTCCGCTTGCTCAAACTCGGCAAAAACTGTTTCCAGTTTGTCGCGGGGAATTCCCGGTCCCGTATCGGAAAGGGCAAAATGTAATTCGACTTGTGATTGGTCTAATGGTTTGCTGGTAACTGCTAACACAACTTCACCGGATTCGGTAAACTTGATGGCATTGTCCGTCAGGTTGATCAAGATCTGCCGCAGTCTTGAAGAATCGCCGATGAGAAAATTGGGAACGTCGGCCTCAGCATGCCAGGCCAGTTCCAAATCCTTGCGATGTGCTCGCATGGCCAGGGATTTCATCGTGTCGCCGAGTTCTTCACGAAGGTTAAATGCGACCGAATCCAATTCTATCTTGCCAGCTTCGATCTTGGAAAAATCCAGAATCTGATTGATGATCGACAGCAACGACTCACCCGATTCCAGTACTGTTGACAAATGTTCGCGTTGCGTTGGCGTCAATTCGGTTTCCAGCACAAGTTCAGTCAATCCGATCACTGCATTCATCGGTGTACGGATTTCATGACTCATGTTGGCGAGGAAGTCGCTTTTGGCCCGGTTTGCGGCATCTGCCGCATCCCGGGCTTCGACCAGTTCATCCATCGTTTGTCGAAGTTGCTGCTCGGCGAGTTTAATGGGAGTAATGTCTCGTGAAACGCCGAAAGTACCGAGCACCTGACCCTCACGATTTAACAATGGCGCTTTGGTCGTCGAAACCCAAGTCTCACGGCCATCGGGCCAGGTCTCTTTTTCCACCAACCCCACCATCGGTTGTTCGCTTGCCAGGATTTGGCGCTCATCGGCAAGAGCCTGTTCGGCACGTTCGGAAGTGAAGAAATCGCTGTCTGACTTACCGACGGCCTCGGAGAAATCGGATAACCCAAATTTTGTGGCCAGCGCAGTGCTCACTCGCAAGAATCGCCCCGATTTGTCCTTGAAGTAGATTGCGTCCGGCAGCGTTGTCATCAGAGTGTGAAGCAGATTCCGCTCCATCTCCAGCGACGCTTCCGCTTGCTTTCGGCCTTTGACTTCACGTCGATAGGCTTCGCCGCTTTTTAATTCCAGAGCTTTAGGCAGGATCCGCACTAAAACAACGACACCGACACAAGAAACAACCGCTGTAAGCGCTTTGATGATTCCGGAAAATCGATAAATCGGCCACCAAAAGATGCCAGCCTCGACAAGATGCACGGTGCCACAGGAAAAAAATATCAATCCCAGGAAGACATAGAAGATTCTTGGAAACTTAACGTTTTGGTGCCGCGCAACAAAGTACACAACAACGCACGGTACCGCATAATACGCAAAAAACGTCGCAATGTCCGAAGCGATATGCATCCATCCAACCCAGGTTTGCTCGCTCCAGGCTTCGCCACAGTTCCAACGAGCTGGAAAACCTGCCGTATCAAAGACTCGACTCAAAAAATCCCACATGACTCACCTTATTTGTCGCATCTGTTATGTCCTATGGATTGTGTCAAATGCCAAGGCGGGTTACCAATCGATTTTAGTTGCCAGTCCAGTTTCCAGAAAAAGAAGTAGGTAATCGCGTAATTTCACCTGAATTAACCATTGCCGGCCAAAATTGAAACGCAACTGCCACTGAATTGGGCTGCATTGATAGAATCCGAATCACCGGAAATATTGGTCACGACGCTTCAGCCAGAATGGAAAACTAATTCACTGTTTCCTCACCTGTTTGTATCCAAACGTAAGCTTTCGGGCTTTTTGAATACTCTCCACTCGCATTGAGGAAACTCTGTCCGATGACGGCCTCATCTTCAATTACGGACCGAGAAAATGGAAACGCGGCTGAGAAAACTGCCGACCCATCCGCGCCGAAAAAAGATGTTGAATCTAAAGCCGGTCCAATCAAAAGCAAAACCGATGCCAAGGAGTTGGCGGTTTACGCAAAAGCAGAGGCTTATTTCAAAAAGCACCCCAACGATCGCAAGAAAACGATACTCTACGGCGCGGGGCTGGTTAAAAAAGGCGAATATCAACGAGCCATTGAATTCTACAAGGAGCGCTTGTCAGCTCGACCGGACGATGCAGATTTCTTGTATGGTTTGGGGTGGGCTTGCGAACAATCGAAACAATGGGCAGAAGCGACAACAGCTTACGGGCAGGCCTGCGAAGCTAACTCCAGACACCTTGGAGCATTGAATAACCTGTCGTGGGTTTTATCAACGGCACCTGACGAATCAATTCGAGACGGAAAGCGCGCCGTCAAACTTGCAAAACAGGCGATGCGGCTGGCTGGCGAAAGAGCCCATTTCGTTGCCGATACGTTGGCTGCAGCCTATGCAGAAAACGGCGAATTCAAGCCCGCGATTAAATTGCAGCAACAGTTGATCAAGCAGGCTCCGTCGGAACGACGCAAAGAACTTCGCGCCCGTCTTGAATTATATGAGCAAGGTCAGCCTTTCCGGTCGAACTAGCGCAAATTCAAAGTTGATTTGCGTGTGTCATCCTGAACCGAGGC
>CAMYNE010000467.1 GCA_947259675.1 uncultured Pirellulaceae bacterium | reverse complement strand
ACGAATCCGGTGCTATCAATTCAGTGACTTTGCGGGTTATTCCGCACCCCCCAAACGGTTATTTTTCGGGTGTTTTTTTGACCTAACACATTATGCAATAACAACTTGCGTGTTTACGACTCAAGTTTACACTAGTATGTGATTTCCGAGTAGCTAGAATTTGGCCTCTGGATTGGATCGAAGTTAACCGATCTCAAAAGGGTCTAAAAGCGATGTGTTGGGGAATACGACGTTTACCAGATCTTTGGTGCGGTACCGGGTTTTGAGACGCCTCCCGCGATGTACTTGATTCGCGGTTTTGTAACACGCACGCTTCTAATCGCGTTATTTACTCGAACATTTCTTTATCTATTCTGTAATTATGGCGCGTCGCGATTGCATCACAAGACTTAAAGAGATCAGTCCAGCGGTTTTGCCATCGTTGTTGCTTTGCGATTTTGGCAATCTTGAGTCGGAAATTGAAAAACTGGAAAGTGCTGGGGTGGCGGCGCTGCATCTGGACGTCATGGATGGGGTTTTCGTTCCCAATTTTACTTATGGAATGACGATTGTTCACGCACTTCGAAAGCTGACCGATCTGCCTCTCGATGTCCATCTCATGATGGTTCATCCAGAGAAATACATCGCTCAGTTTTATGAAGCGGGGGCGGATATTATTACGATTCACGCCGAAGCGGTTGATGATCCCGTGCCCGTGTTGAAATCCATTCGGGAATTGGGGGCCGGTGCGGGAATAGCGATTAATCCGCCGACTCCAGTTTCGGAAATCCGAAATTGCCTGGCATCTGCGGATCTTGTTTTGCCGATGAGCGTCAATGCGGGATTCGGTGGCCAATCTTTTGACGATGCGGCTCTCGGAAAGCTGGATGAGTTGAGAGAGCTGACAGACGAAAAGACAATCTTAGAAATCGACGGTGGCATCAACGCCGACACGATAGGAACCGCAACTCAGCATGGTGCCGAGTTGCTCGTCGCAGGGAGTGCAATTTTTAAACAAGACGATTACGCCGAGGCCATCGCAAATATGATGGCGCAAATTGAATGTCTGAAATAAGTTTGAATTCCAAGTCCGGTGACGGATTACAGATTGTGCTCGTTCGCCCCGGTTCAACAGAACTCGATGAGCAGCGCCGAATCAAAGGCACACTAAGCATTCCGCTGAGTGTCAACGGAGAAGGTGAAGCTCAAAATACGGCTGCTGAATTAATGGATGTCAAGGTTGACACGATCTTCTGTTCGCCTTGCCTGGCGGCTCAACAGACGGCACAACAACTTTCTCACGATGGCCAAATTAAAATCAAAGTTGACGACGGTTTAAAGAATCTTGATCATGGACTCTGGCATGGCAAATTGATTGAGGAACTAAAAGAAACACAACCCAAGCTCTTCAAACAATGGCAAGATCATCCCGAGCGAATCTGTCCTCCGGGGGGCGAGACAGTCGAACAAGTTCGCAGCAGGGTATCGCGTTGGCTTAAGAAAGTTCGACGCAAATTCAAAAAAGGAGTCGTCGTTCTGGTCGTTCCTGAACCTATTTCAAGTATCATTCGGAGTCATCTTGAGGGCACAGAAATCGACGATCTGTGGAATGTTGAAGGAAAATGTGGCGATTGGTTTTCAATCGTGGTTCCCGCTGATGCCGTCGTTTGAATTCATGCACGTAGATAAGTGTGACTGATACGTCCTCCAAATCTCCGCAGCCGTTTCCCCTCGGGCTCGTCGTTTGTCTAAGCTTGGCGTTTTTAATGTGGTCAGGTTATTGCTACCTGATGTTGAAACAGCCAACCTTGTTTGACCAACCGCTGGTCCGCGCGATTGTGCGAATCGGGTGCGTCATTTTGCCGGCCATTCTGTTTCGATTTTGGTATCACAATAAATTTCGAGATCTGGATGAATCACCCCCAGTAGAATTCTTTGGTTTCAGGAGGAATTGGATCCTGGGAGTCGTGGTCGGCATCATCGTTTCGGGGATTTTTCTGGGCGTTATTTTCCTGGATCCGATGAGTGGCGAATTCAAGCCCTGGCCAAAGGATATCGCGACTTGGTTGAACGTGATTATTGGATCACCGCTTGCCGAAGAAATGTTGTTTCGCTGTGTAATGGCGACTCAGATCATTGCCATCAGTCAAACCCTCGACGGTGCCAGGGGCTGGGACTCATGGATTTCGGCAGTCATCCTTTCGGCGCTCGTTTTTGCCGCGTTCCATTTGCCTTGGTGGATCGCAAGCGGTCAATTCACGATTCCCGAACTGGTCGTGAAATCCGCAACCCTGTTTGCATTCGGTTGTGGGTTTGCCATTTTGTTCCTTGCGTCGCGGTCAATCTGGTCGTCGTTGATTCCACATTGGGTTAACAATCTGGTTTCGCAGCTGTTGGCCTGATACTGTCGATGCGGTTCCGTCGCTTCCAGTCCCAAGCGGATGCGAATCTGGCACGGACTCGCCTACTTTAAAACTCGACCCACGGGCCTGACGCCTTCTCCCTTAATCTTGTTGAGTTTGTCGCCCAATTCTCTGCGACCGATTTCGCCCAAATCATTCAAGCGCTTGACAACATCAGGGTACTTGTCGGCTACGTTGGTTGATTCGCTAACGTCGTTTTTCAAGTCGAACAGCTCGGTGCCGATTTTTGCTTGTTCGTATTTTTCCGGTTTACCGTTGGTGCCTCCTGGCCGACCATTCATGGTTCGATAGGAATGTGGAAAATGCAATTTGAATTGCCGGTCACGAACGGCGTGAAGTTCTCCGCCTTTGTAATAGCAATAGAAGGCCTGATGAGGCGAAGTTGCACCTTCGTCGCCAAACATCAGCGGGCGAATGTCCTTACCATCTATCTTATGCTCGGGCAGTTTGCCACCGATCAACTTCGCGACGGTGGGAAAGACGTCAATCGTTGAAGACAGCTCATCACAAGTCGTTCCGTTCGGAATCTTTCCCTGCCAGGACATGATCGTTGGCACGCGATACCCCCCTTCGAACATGGTTCCCTTGCCTTCGCGAAGCGGCGCAGCAGAGCCTGCATGGTCGCCGTAACTGAGCCACGGTCCATTATCGGAAGTAAAAATGATGAGCGTGTCGTTTTCCAAATCACGTTTCTTGATCGCATTGACAATTTGACCGATCGACCAATCGACTTCCATCATCACATCGCCAAACAGCCCTCTTCGCCAGAGACCTGTGCATCAATAATCTCGTTGCCTTCAATCAATGGCAGATCCGGGTAACCCCTTTTTCGTTTTTCGGCGTCCGGTGGCAAATCTACATAGTCGGGATGAAACGGCCACATGTCGTTGGAATACGGAAGCCCGTAATATTGATCAAACCCGTTTTGCAGAGGCAAAAAATCCTTGTGGACGCCCAGGTGCCATTTCCCAAAACAAGCTGTTGCATAGTCTTTTTGTTTACACAATTCGGCGAGCGTCATTTCGTCCGGATTAAGCCCTTCCTTTGCATGCGGACCATAGGCACCGTGAATGCCGAGTCGAACGTTGTAGCAGCCCGTTAAAAGAGATGCTCGCGAAGCTGAACAAACGGCCGTCGAGGTCACGAAATCGGTAAACTTCCTGCCCTCCTTGGCGAGAAGATCAAGATTCGGCGTGGGATAAGTACTGGCTCCAAACGGACCAATATCGGCGTATCCAAGGTCATCGATGAAAATTAGCACAAGGTTCGGCAGCCGTTCATTCTTTCCCGAAGGCAGCTCAACCGCGGCTGCATTGTTTACACAGAAGCCCAAAATGATGATTGATATTGCGAATATGTTTTTCATGGCTCAATGGGGATCGAAATCGAATCGTGAGGGAATGATTGTAATAAAGTCTTCCAGCATATGTGGTTACGCTCGGTTTCATTCGTCTCAAAAGTAGCAAAAATTTTGTGGAAGACCAATGCGTTATATGAAGTGGAGGGACCGCTCGATGCCCCACCTATTCTCGGAGCCCTTTTCGATTGAGCGGTTCTCCATTTTTCAGCGGATATCTGTCCGTTTGGCTTGTTTTGGTAGCGGGTGACGATAAACGCCAAACGGACAGTTTTTTTGAACGGCCAAACGCTAAATCAGACTTCGCATTTTGATTCGCAGGTATTCGTTAATCACTCGTTCGGTCAATTGGTCTGGTTGTGTTTCGACGATGCTGATTCCAGACTCGCGCATCATAGCAATCTTTTTCGTTCGTCCCGTCAAAAGATTAGCCGCGGAGGCTGAATGAAAAGCTTCGAGGTCGGTCGTTGGAACTTGATCGGCCATCTTGCGAAGCCCTACGTCTTGCAGCAACACACACAACGGCAAATAAGGCAACGATTTCAATTGCAGGTGATCGCCAATCAATTTCAACTGCATCTCATCCGTGACAAACGTGATCAACATGACAAGTGCCCGATTGCGCTGCACTTTGGTCAAATACTGTAACGCGTAACTATAGTCCGCGATCTTGTCAGAACATTGAACGTCATAAGTCGACCTGAGCAGCGATTGAACACCCGGTTTGCCTCGTACTGGCCGCACAAACCTTTCGATCTTGTTGGAGAACAATAAAAGTGAAACGTTATCGCCTTGCCCTAGCGCGATATAGCTGAGCATGATGGCTGAATTCAAAGCTCGGTCCAGGTACGAAACGCCGTCCGTCTGATTTCGCATAAACCGACCGCAATCAACCATGACGACGAGATTCTGGTTTCGTTCAACATTGAACTCGCGACTGATCAGTTGTCGTTTTCGAGCCGTCGCCTTCCAGTCGATCTTGCGAGTCTCATCGCCGTAACGATATTCGCGTAAGCGCTCAAACTCCCTTCCCTGCCCTGGCATGTGCTGCATTCGTAGTCCCAATTCGGAAAGCCGATTCTGTTTGGCTAGAAGTTCGTACTGGGCAACAGCTCGAATATCCGGGTAGATCTTGATCGCCGTAACCAATGGCCTCAATTGATGCCGTTGCCATAACCCGAATCGCGTTGGGAACCGCAAGTAGACTCCTTGTAATTCTGAAGCACCGCGGCGGAGCGGGCGAACACGATACCGAATCTTTTTTTCTTTCCACGGTTCAAGGACGACCTGTTGTGGCAGCCGATCGACTTCGCACATTGGTCCCGGTTCTGAGTTCACGGTGAGTGCAATCTTGGTGTTGGACCGGTTGTTCAATGACAGGCGAGCTGGATTATATGCGGCCACACTGAGCACTTCCGAAATCGTTCTTTCGACGTCAATTTGATTTGGTGAGGGACTAATGAAGAGATCTGTCAATGCAATCGCAACAATGAGCAGATTGCAGAGCAGCGCGATATCTGCAATATCTGGTTGCCAAATCCCCAGCAATAACGGGATTACCAGCAAGGCGAACAAAAGGATCAATCGTCTTGTCGGAATCATGACCGCGGTGCCTCGACAGTTTCCATGATTTGCCGCACCGTTTCATCGGGAGTGAGCCCCTCGATTTCCGCTTCGGGCCGGAGTCGAAGCCGATGCCGCAACACCCAGGGAGCCAATTCCTTGATATCGTCCGGCGTGACGAAATCTCGTCCTCGACAGGCTGCTAACGTACGTGCGGCAAGCAACATGTTCACACCTGCCCTGGGACTGGGCCCGATCGCAACGGAACCCCAATTTCGAGACGCGGACAAAATATCGACGATGTATTTGAGGAGCTTTTCCTCAATGATGATGGTTCGAACCAGGTTTTGTATTGCGATCACGTGTTCCGCCTTCATCACCGGTTTGATTCCAAATTCGTCAAGGCTTCGAGGGTCTTTTCCGCTGGCATAAAGTTTTAGAATTCCAATCTCGTCTACCGTTGGAGGATAGTCGACAAGTAACTTGAACATGAAACGATCCACTTGAGCTTCTGGCAACGGATAGGTGCCCTCGTTTTCGATCGGATTTTGCGTGGCCAGGACAAGAAAGGGTCGATCCAGTTTGCGCGTGTCGCCATCGATAGTAACTTGTCGTTCCTGCATGGCCTCCAAAAGCGAAGCTTGAGTTTTGGG
>CAMYNE010000466.1 GCA_947259675.1 uncultured Pirellulaceae bacterium | reverse complement strand
CCAAAGTTACAAGTTTGTCTTCGGTGACCGAGCCCATCGGTTCGCCGTCTTCAAATACTGGCATTTGCGAAATATCGAGCTCTTCCATCTTTGCCATGACGGCATGCGCGTTGTCCTGTGGACTAACAAAGTGAAGTTCCTTGAATCGTGACTTAGCTCGCACGCATTCGCCGGCGCTTACCTTGATCGCAGGACCGAGGTATTGGTTATCACGCATCCATTCGTCGTTGAATACTTTGCTCATGTATTGACGACCGGTGTCCGGAATAAGAATCACCATCAAATCGCCTTCCTTGAGAGTCTTAGCGACTTCCAGTCCGCCCCAAATTGCGGCCCCAGCAGATCCGCCGGAGAAAATGCCTTCTTGACGAGCCAGTCGCCGGGTGACGACAAAACAATCGCGATCGGTGACTTGCAGGCAGTCGTCCAACACATCGAAATGCATGGTCGATGGAAAAATGTCCTCACCAATTCCTTCTACTACGTAAGTGTGCGCTTTGCCGACCGTGCCCTTGTGGAAAAATTCGTAATACAAAGAACCGACGGGATCGACGCCGATGATCTTGACTTCTGGATTCTGTTCTTTCAGGTAGCGACCGACGCCAGAGACAGTGCCGCCTGTACCCAGTCCGCCCACAAAGTGTGTGATCTTGCCTTCGGTGTCTTCCCAGATTTCCGGGCCAGTCTTGTCGTACTGGTTGGGGTAGTACGAGTTTGGAATTTCGGCGGCCAGTTTTTTGGCGATCGAATAGTAGGACCTGGGATCCTCTGGTTTGACTGAAGTTGGGCAGACGATGACTTCCGCGCCGAGTGCTTTCAGCAAGTCGACTTTTTCTTTCGACTGTTTGTCGGTCGTCGTGAAAATCACTTTGTAACCGCGAACTGCAGCAACGAGTGCGAGCCCCATTCCCGTATTTCCGCTGGTTCCTTCGATAATCGTGCCGCCAGGCTTCAGATCGCCCCGTTTTTCAGCTTCGTCGATCATGGTGATCGCGATGCGATCTTTGACGCTACCGCCGGGATTGGTGTATTCGACTTTGACGTAAATCGTCGGTTTGAGTCCCTGGTTGATTCGGTTTAGCCGAACTAATGGAGTTCGGCCAACGGCATCAAGAATGTTATTGTATTTCATCACTTGGGTCCAAAAGGCTGGCTACAGTCTGTATTACGCTAACACATTCTATCGGATTTGTGATTCGGGACGCAGTGAGTTTTTCCTCGCGAAATTCACAAAATATCGCATATTATAGACCGTCTGTAATAAACCCATACAGTACTTTGAAATCAATTCGGATCGGAAGGCAATTTAGAATCCCAAAATGGAATTTCCCGAAATTCTGATACTTGACGGCGGGCTGGCAACAGAACTCGAAGAGCGAGGTCATGACCTGAATAATGGGCTTTGGTCGGCCAAATTGTTACTGGAATCACCCGATGAAATTAAGGCGGTCCATCTGGCTTACCTTAATGCCGGGGCCGATTGCATCACGTCAGCCAGTTACCAGGCGACGTTGGCAGGGTTCGTCCAAGCCGGAATCGGACTTAGCCAGGCAGAACAGCTTGTTCGTTCGTCGGTTTGGATCGCCAAAACGGCTCGCGACGAGTTTTGGACAACAGCGGCCCACGAAAATCGAATTCGACCCTTTGTCGCAGCCAGCGTTGGACCGTATGGAGCCTACCTCGGCAACGGAGCTGAATATACAGGCGACTATCGGATCACCTACGCGCAATTGTTGGAGTTTCACCGACGCAGGTGGCAGCTATTATCCGAAGAGCGTCCCGACAACATGATGTGCGAGACAATTCCGTCGCTCGTGGAAGCAACTGCGCTGGTTGAATTGGCAGAGTCGTCTCAGTTACCGACTTGGATGAGTTTTAGTTGTCGCGATGAACGAAGTATTAGCGACGGAACACCGATCAAAGAGTGTGCTCAAATAACGGACGCGTGTGACGAAATCGAAGCAATCGGCGTAAACTGCACGGCACCGCGTTTTGTGACTGGTTTGATCGCCCAGATTCGCTCCGTCACCGACAAACGGATCCTCGTTTTTCCGAATTCGGGTGAATCATTTGATGCACAACGCAAGTGCTGGACGGGCGAAAGTGACGTTGAAGAATTCGTGGCTTACACAAGGCAATGGCGGAAAGCCGGAGCGAGCATCATCGGTGGCTGTTGCCGAACCACTCCAGAACATATTCGCGCGATCCGAAATGCGGTTGGGACAACTGACGTTAGCTCTCGAGCTCGTCTAAACTATGACGAAGACTTCAATCCTACTGCCAGGAAATTTCTGCCATGATAAAACGAATAGGGCTCGGTATTGTCGTTGTCGCGGCACTCATCCTGACGTTGTTTTATAGCCAGATCCGGGTTTCCCAACCGTTTGTTTCAGGCATCGTTGAAACCGATGAAATTCGCTTGGGATCTCGCGTGGGGGGGCGAATCAAACAAGTACATGTAGAGGAAGGCGACCGCGTAACGGCTGGGCAGCAGTTGATAGACTTCGAGGCTTACGACTTGCTGGAACGTGAGCTTCAAGCCATCGCCGAATTAGCCATTCGTGAAGCGAATTTGAAGCGTTTCAATTCGGGCTTGCGGCCGGAAGAAATCGCACAAGCCAAAACACGTGTCGACCAGCTCAGCGCCCAACTAAAGCTGTTGGAACTTGGTCCGCGCCAGGAAGAGCTCGAGGCCGCCCGCGAACGATTGAATGGCGCAAATGCCGAACTGCTGTTGGTCAAAAGGGAATACGACCGAGCCGCAAAGCTCGCCCAGACCGACGCGATCGCTCGCGGTGAACTTGACATCGCCGTAAAAAAACTCGATGCAGCAACGGCAAACGTCGAAGTCAAAAAGAACGAACTGGCGATTTTGAACGCCGGAAATCGGCCGGAAGAAATCGACCAAGCTCGGGCTCGCCTTGAAGAGTCGAAACTCGGCTGGGAACTGGCGAAAAAGGGATTCCGAATCGAGGAAATCGAACAAGCTGAAGCTGCTCGCGACTCGGCCTCAGCTGCACTCGAGGCAATTCGACAACAAAAGACGGAGTTAACGATCGTCGCGCCGTCGGATGGTTTTGTCGACGCACTTGATCTGCAGGCCGGTGACCTGGTTCCCCCGAACGCACCGGTTATGACCATCCTTTCCGATAGCCGCAAGTGGGTTCGAGCCTACGTGCCGCAACGTTTTTTGCAACTTGAAGTAGGTCAGGAGCTGCGCGTTTCAATTGATAGTTTTCCCGATGATCAGTTTCGTGGGGTTGTGTCTTTCATCTCCCACCAAGCGGAATTCACGCCCAGCAATGTGCAAACCGCCGACGACCGCGCGAAGCAAGTCTATCGAATCCGTGTGACGATCGACGAGGGTGCAGAAAAGTTGCGTTCCGGAATGACCGCCAGCGTCTGGTTGAATCCGCTTGGTGGTGCCGACTAAAGATGAGCGCAGTTATCCAGGTCGATCGGCTTTCACGCAGCTTCGGCAAACTCGTCGCTGTTGACGACGTGTCGTTCCAGGTTGAACGGGGAGCGATCTTTGGTTTGCTTGGCCCGAATGGCAGTGGTAAATCAACGATCATTCGCATGCTGTTGGGGATCTTGCCACCCTCATCCGGCCACGCTCACGTAATGGGTCACGATACTGATCGCGAAGCTGAATTAATCAAACCGCGAATTGGTTATATGTCGCAGCAGTTTAGTCTGTATTCCGATCTCACCGTTCGCGAAAATATTGACTTTTATGGCCGCATCTACGGTCTCAATCGACGTCGACTGGAAGAGAGACGTCGAGCTGTCACGCAGCTTACCGATATCGTCGATCGAATGGACCAGCTGGCGGGAACTCTGTCGGGTGGTTGGAAGCAGCGACTTGCCCTCGCATGTTCGCTAGTTCATCAACCGGATATTCTGTTTTTGGATGAACCGACAGCCGGCATTGACCC
>CAMYNE010000465.1 GCA_947259675.1 uncultured Pirellulaceae bacterium | reverse complement strand
CGCCGCGCTACACCGAATCTGGATGTTTCTCGGCGTAGGCCTGATCAAAATGTCGGCTAAGCTGCCAAAAAATAATGTTGACAATCTGGACGAGATCGTCCTCAATTTGGACGAACTCAGGGCCGCTTTTCCCGATTACGAAAAACATTTTGTCGAATGCGCCAACCATCTGGCGGGTGAGCTCAAAATTAAAAAAAAATAAACCTCGCCGCCGCCCCGGCGTGATGGCGTCAATTCGAGTTGATTCTGCTTCCATATTTCTAGGAGTCGTTTAAGTTAAGCGTTGGATTGGCTCCAACGTAGTTGCGATTGTCCCAATTGCAGTACGGTGCTCAGACAATTGAGACAATTGTCACTAAACTCGTCCGTTTTTTCGAATGGAAAACTACATATCATGATTTTTGGGTACGCCGATGCAGAAAGATGAAGTGGTTGATTGTCTCGCGCGAATGGAAGAACTGCGATGCAACAATGAGCGTTTAGCGATCGCAGCCAACGGAGGCTCGCTGGTTGGAAGAATTCGTCGCCTTATTGCAGGTGAACCGGCTTGTGCCGCGTCTTGGTGGCCTGCAGGGGCAATGGCACTTGGAGCGATGGCCATGCTGGGGGTTGGATTGTTGATAGCCGATGTTGCCGCGAAACCTGCGAATCCCGTGGAAAACCGGCCTGAAAGCATTGGGATCACTGACGATGACAAAAACGAAAACGACGAGAAGGATGAAAAGGGCAAGAAATACCAAACCCGCAAAAACGAGGTCAAGAAAACCGACTCAAAAACTGGAATCGAAAAGCACGTTTTCGCGGACATAAATTTATCAAACGCTCGAGACGGCAAACCCGCCCAAGCGAGCGTCGACATGATGTATTCCAATGTAATGATGTACTCGTTCATTCCGGCGCGCATTGCGAAACAGCTGGGAGCAGTTGAGTTGGGTGAAATTGATTTCGGTGAAAAAGCGCCACCCAGGCCAAAGCCGTTTCAGTCCGCTCTTGCACCGTTTGAGCTGAAGCCGGGGCCAGCTAAAGAGAAAAAGCCCGACGTCAAGACATGCACAGTCAAAGAGTTAGTCGAACCGGCAGGAGACGTCAAAGTCGTCCCGTACGGAAACGAAGCGATCTGGATTCCAAGTCATTTGGGATTTTACGGCATGAACCAAACAAAGCAGCATGTGTTCAAGATTGTCCGAATCGGTCAAGTTGATCTTGGTGTCGGTCGCGCATTCGGACCGATTAACGCACTTGTCCTTGACGATGAAAACTCTGAATTCGGCGTGATTGGAAGAGACTGGACTAAACGGGTTCGTGGCGAAAACGGTGAAACCCTATGGCACGCTGCCGTGGGTGGTTTCCATTTGATGGCACGACCCAAATCGGTTCCGGCAAAGGAGCCCTCAAACGAGGAAGGCTCCGTCGAACCGTCGAAGGCGTCGCAATCTGGAAACCTGAAAGTCGAATCGACAGGTCATTCAATTCTCGATCCACAAACGGCGAGGCGTGCGGATGTCAAAGTTCTCAAATCGCACACCTACAATCTGAGCAGACGCGAATCAACGGGCTGGATTGAACTTAAAGGAAGCAATGTGCCGATCGATGTCGGAGTCGAACACGATGGCCTGATCGTCTACATGACGCTTTTCAACGACATCGTGGCGGTCGAAGCGGAAAACAAAAAGGTCGTATGGGATGTTCCCTGGTTCAAGACAACCCCTTTTTGGCAAACGGTTTCCATTGTTGAAGTGACTGTCGACGGAGAAAAGAAAACGGCAGTCGAGTTGTTTGCCGCAAAAGGGAAGACTGGAGAAGTCGTCTACCGCTACTACTCGGTGAAAAACGGGGAGCCGATCGAACTTCCATTGCCGGAGGCAGCAGCAGAAACATCAACGACTTCTGAATCCACAGAATCGGACTCGGACGATGATCTTCCGAAAATCCAAATCGCCGAAAAAGACGGCGACCGAGTCACCCACGCTATTGCCAAGTCGATTGGCAAAGGAAGATCGCCCGTCGAATTGCTGAAGCACTTTGAGATGATATTCGATCGACACGGTAGCCCCGAGCGAGCTGGCAGCGTAACCAACATGGAAAGTATTGTCTCGGCTCATCCGAATTATCTGTTAGGCGACGCAATGGACGCGAACGAAGTAAATTTTAGTTTGCCAGAGGGTTCCGGAACGCGCGGTTCCTTTAGCGGTGAAAGGGTTGAAATTCGCCCAGGTAAGGACGCAGTCGAGATCGTAATCACCGACGGAAGAGTCGAAATTTTGGATTCAGTCGGGGTCGTTCGGGCAACGGCTACACCGGACGGAGGCGCCGAGCAACTCGTGATCAACTGCCGGATGGCAAATGACGAAGTCGATATGTTGATCAAAACGAAACGGCTGGTTGACGATCCGGATTATCCGAACCCTCCCGTTCAAGTAAAAATGAACACCGAGACCGGGGCTCCGAATGACGAGTCCGATCCGCCGCACGGTGCAGTACGATATTCAATTCTTCCAGAGGATAAGGAAGCAAATAAACCCGCCCGCATGAAGATGAAGTGGCGGTACGATATGAGGCGCTTGGCCGAAGAAGCGGAGGCGCAGGCGGGCAAATCATGGGAAGAGATATTGGGCTACGAAAAATCGGAATCGGATGAAACGAAAACGCAAACGAAATCGCAAGCTAACCTTCTGCCATGGGCTGCGAAGGGGCGTGTCATGGACGCAGATGGCAAGCCCATTCGCGGTGCCGTTGTCAGGGCTCATTGTGGAGCCGGTACCTTGCGTGAAACGGGCTCAGCCATCACCAACGCGGACGGCAAGTATGAATTGCTCTTTGGCCCGGGCATTTGGTCAGAAGATCGGGCGATGGTTCAGGCTGCCACCATTTCGGTTCATCTGGATAGGCACTTTGAACGCAATTTACACCGCCAAGGCGATTTGCTCGCTGCTTTCGAAAAACCTGAAGGCGAAATTGGCTGGAGTGGCAAAACGATTGAAGATGTTTTTCTTCCCGACCAACCGAAGGAAATTGACTTTGTCCTGCTGCCTTCAACATCCATCCGCGGCGTCGTAATTGATGAGAATGGCAAACCAGGCGTTGGTTTGCGTATTTCATTGACAGGTGATGAGCTGCCACCGTCGTCAAGTGTCGTGGCGAATACCAAAAGCAATGAAAAAGGCGAATTTGAAATCAATGACCTTCCAACCGGGTTCAAATTTCAGATCCTGGTTGAGCCGGCAAAGGCGGAACCATCCGCCGGGTCACCCGCT
>CAMYNE010000464.1 GCA_947259675.1 uncultured Pirellulaceae bacterium | reverse complement strand
TTTCATAAATTCTGTGCCAGGCGGGCAGGCGACGTAGGTGATATAGCCAATGATGGCAGAGGTAATCAAAAAGAAAATGACCGTCTTGACCATGTTCATCGGCATGCTGGGCAATTCATAAACATCCAGGAGACCCATGGGTCCGGCTTTATACTTCTCTTGGAATTCCTTGCTGTTCTGTTCGTGCTTGGTACCTGCATACGGAAACATGTAGTTTCCAGGTGGAATCTTGAGTTCCTCAACGATTTTCATAATCGCGTCTTGATCGGGCAGCCTTTTCTTATCGGCAAAGTGATGCGGAAGAATAACCCAAGCGGCAAAGCTCGCAAAAAACAAAACGACAGTGCATAAAGTAATTGGCAACCAAAGATCGACTAAGAATTCCATCATCGCCTCCTAATATTGAAGTCTGAACTTATCGCGCGTTTGGTTTAAGTCGCCTATTGTTGCTTAAACAGCGCGATTACGTCATCGTGGTTTTGGCTGACGGCTTTGTCCAACGCGGTCATCCCGGCGATGTCTTTGTGTCCGGCGTCGGCATTACGACCAAGCAGAATCTTGACGACGTTGACGTGACCGCGAAAGGCGGCTTTATGAAGCGGCGTCCATCCGTCGTCGTCAACTGCGTCTACACTTGCGTCGGCCATTGCAAGTCGCCGAACGACACCCGCGTGACCTTGCCAGGCGGCACCATGTATTGGGGTGTATCCGGTTTGTGTTTTGGGTTCCACTTCCGCACCCAGTTCCACAAGTTTTTTGACGGCGTTGATCGCGCCAATCCAGGCGGCGAGATGAAGCGGTGTATGCTCGCTATCGTCGCGAACATTCACATCAACTCCCGCAACCGCGAGATGTTCGACGATTTCGTCATGGTTGTTCATCGCAGCGAAGTGCATCGGCGTCTGACCATGTCGGTCGGACAGATTCGCGTTTGCACCGCGAGACAACAAAAGCTGAACGACTTTCAGGTGTCCTTGCTCACAGGCCTCATGCAATGGCGACTTGCCGATCGCGTCCAGGCCGTCGATCGGAATGCGCCCCGACTTAACCAATCGATCACATGTTTTGACTAGTCCATTTTTTCCTGCCCAGTGGAGTAGACTGGCCTCACCTACTTGAACATTCAGCTTGTCAGTCTTTTCAACCAGCAGTTCAACCGCTTCAAAAAAGTTGTTTTCAGCGGCAACGGCAAGCGGAGTTTTTCCACTTTTGCTTTTCAGATCGATGTCGGCTTTGTTGTCGAGCAGAATCTGAATGGTATCGATGTAAGGCTTTGCATGTGACCGATCCGAACTTGCCGTAGACCTTCCCAACTTGCCGCCTTCAGCCGCAAAATGCAGCGGGCTGAACCCTTCGTTGCTTTGGACAAAGTTGACAATTGCTCCACTCTCAATAAGTGCTTTCGCCATCTCGTCTCGACCCAACGAACAGGCATGATTCAGAGGCCCAAGCAAATTGGGTTCAGCCAGTATGATATTCGGGTTCGCACCCTTTTTGATCAGTTCGCGTACAGTCGATAACTGATTTGAGTAAACCGCATAGACCAGCGGTGGCACGCCGTTTTGGTCGAGCGTATCTACGGATTTGTAATATGGAATCAGGAGTTGAGCCGTTTCCGATGAACTCGACTGGCAGGCCAAATGAAGTGCGGTTTGCTTGTTACCATTTTCGGCGAGCGGATTGGCATCCAGCTCGAGCATCTTGTTTACGACTTTGGGCATTCCTCTTGCGCAGGCTGCCAGAAACGGCGAAATACCCCGACTGTCGACCTCATTGGGGTTGGCACCTTTTTCGAGAAACAACAGAGCTGCTTCGGGGCGCTGGTAATTGCAAGCCATCTGCAACGCGGTAAGCCCGCTTCGATTCTTGGCGGACACGTCAGCGTCGCCTTTGAGTAACTGCTGGACCAGCTGTTCGTCACCGCGATAGATCATCGCGTACATCAAAGGCGTGCTTTCATTGTTATCGAGTGCATCGATATCGGGCTTCGCTTCCAAAACCAGTTGCACGACGTCAGGACGCCGCTTCATGATTGCGAGGTGCAAGGGAGTCCGACCCCGACGATCTTTGCTGTTCAAGTCAGCACCCAGATCAAGCAAAATTTGCACGGCATCGACTCGGCGTTGCGAGATCGCCATGAGGAGGGGCGTTAGTCCGGTGGCTGGCAGTGGTTTATTGAGCGCCTGTTTGTCTTTCTCAATCTCCGATCGAATCGCAGCAAGATCGTTTCGGTCAATTGCTTTGAAAACGCCGTAATAGACGACTTGAGCTGATGAGTAATTTTGAAAGATGGGAGCGATGCAAATCAGCAACAGCGCAAATCGGGACTTGTTGATCATCGATACGCGGGTCCTAAGTCGTGCGATTAAGAGAAGTTCAACGAACGCTTAGATTTTTGCACCTGCGGAACCGGATGACAACGCCTTTTGTCTTTAACCCGGACTCCCGATTTGTCGCAGGTATTCCGCCAGCCGCGCCTGCAGGTCAAGGAACTTCTGCCACTGCTCGTGCGACACTTCCACGGAGGGACTGCGAGACGATATTTCAACGTCGTTGACAATTCTCCGCATGTGCATGTGGAAAAACTCAAACACTTCCGAAAGCTGAGCCGCTTGGCCGGGAGACAATCTTTCCGGGAGTCCTGGCGGATCGAGATCCAACAAAGCGAGTTGGTAATTTGGATTCTCTTTCCAATCGGGCTTCACGGCGAGTTGATCTTTGGAAGCACTGTTGGAGACATCGGAGGCTTCCAATAATTCAGACGACCCCAACCGATCGAATCGTTGGTTGATTTCGCTACGCGTACCAAAGATGAGCGTACTTCGGCCGATTGTAATCATGTCGCCGTGCCGAAGAATTCTCAGCTGAACTTCTTCGCCATTAACTTTAGTACCGTTGGTGCTTTCAAGATCGGTGAGAACCAGGTCCTCGTGATCGAGCTGAATTTTGATGTGATAACGGCTGATCCGTTCATCGTTGAGTTGGATCGAGTTTCCTTCTTCGCGTCCAATGGTAATTGGCGCAGACCGAATCTGAAAAACCTGACCGCGGTCGGCTCCGTCAAGCACTCTTAAAGTAATCGGTGTCATTCAGCTCGCCTTTTTTAACGATCGTCATGCAATCGTCGCCCCCGGGACGCACCGGGAAACAGGATCTGGCCTCAAGTTCCGTCTTAGATCCGACCACACTCTTTTATCATAGTTTAACACAACGGCTCATGCGTATTATCGTTCCGGCGGAAAACACAGTGTTTTT
>CAMYNE010000463.1 GCA_947259675.1 uncultured Pirellulaceae bacterium | reverse complement strand
AAATCAATTGTTCTGTGAAGGTGATTTTTATTAGGAATTGAGTTTAGGCGGAACGATGGCGAAGAAAAATGCCGTATGGGGAATCGATTTAGGTCAATGCGCACTTAAGGCATTACGTTGTACTCTGGATTCGGACGGCGAAACCGTTATTGCGGACCGGTATGACTTCATCGAATACCCCAAGATCCTGAGTCAAGCTGACGCGGACCCGGAAGAATTAATCCGCGAAGCTCTGAAAGAATTCTTGTCTCGTAATACGGTGCTGGGCGATTCGGTTGCCATCAGTGTCTCTGGCCAAGCCGGTCTGTCGCGCTTTTTTAAGCCACCACCCGTCGACGCCAAAACGCTGCCCGAAATTGTCAAATATGAAGTTAAACAGCAGATTCCGTTTCCCATTGAAGACGTGATTTGGGACTGGCAACAATTGGGCGGATCGATAATTGATGGTCGAACGGTCGATGCCGAAGTCGGCTTGTTTGCGATGAAGCGGGAAGCTGTGTTTAGGGCTTTACGCCCGTTCGACGACGCGGATATTGACGTTGACTTCGTTCAGCTTTCTCCCCTGGCCATCTTTAATGTTGTTTGCCACGACATTATCGAAGACCTTCCCGATCCCGATGATTTTGACCCTGAGAATCCACCTGAATCCATGGTGGTCATGTCGATGGGTACGGACACCACGGACTTGATCGTTTCCAACGGTATTAAGTTGTGGTTGCGAAACATTCCAATCGGTGGAAACCACTTTACAAAACATCTCTCTCGCGAACTGAAGCTGACTCAGGCAAAGGCCGAGCATTTGAAGCGAAACGCGCGTCAGGCCGAGAATCCGAAAGCCGTTTTTAAGGCGATGCGACCGGTTTTTAATGATTTGGTCAATGAAGTCCAACGTTCGCTGACGTTTTTTCAAAGTATGGAGAAATCGGCTGAGATTTCGAAGC
Organism: uncultured Pirellulaceae bacterium; assembly: GCA_947259675.1. Classification (GTDB taxonomy): domain Bacteria; phylum Planctomycetota; class Planctomycetia; order Pirellulales; family Pirellulaceae; genus Mariniblastus. The sequence continues at coordinate 4,082 of CAMYNE010000463.1, read as the reverse complement.
TGGTTTTGCTTGGAAACGCTGCGAAATTACCGGGTCTGCGACAGTATTTGAACAAACAGCTTGAAATCGATATTGCCAAGATTTCTGATTTCAAGAACTTGACCGGTTCAGACGTTGTTGGTCAGAAGTCGTTTACCGATAACCTCCTCTCCTTTGCACCATGCTACGGATTGTGTTTGCAAGGTCTCAAACGGGGGCAGGTCAACACGAATCTCTTGCCGGAAGAAATCGTCACGGAGCGAATCATCAGGGCCAAGAAGCCTTGGGTTTTGGCTTCCGTCGGTGCCCTGATGTTGGGCTGTTTACTGGGCTACTTTTTCACGGAAAGTGCCTGGTGGAACGTACACGACAATTACGAGGTAGATGGTGTCGCCTGGTCTAAAGCCAAATCAAGGGTTCAAAGTGAGGCTTCCCAAAGCGCCCGCTTCGTTCAACAGGACACTGATCAAAAAGAAAAGCTCGACAAATTAACCAGACTGGCTGCCGAGTTAACATCAGCATCGGAAGACAAATCGACGTGGATTGAGATCAGCTCTGCAATTTCCCAGGCCCTGCCTCGAGACCCCAAGATTCTGGAAGCTTCTGCGGTGGAAGATCGCAAGGTCGACCCGGCCAAATACGCATTCAAGGACCGCAAAGAATTATACATCGACCATGTAGAAACGAAGTTCTTCAAAGACTTGGGCGAATGGCACGCCGAAACCAGACCGATTTACGAGACAATGTTGAATAAGTTCGTGGAAGATCTCGACAACAAAAAAGAACTCGAACAGAAAGTTGCCGAGAAAAGTGAAGAAGAAAGCTCCCTCCTTACCGGTCAGAGCGGTTGGGTGATTGAAATCGATGGGCATCACTTCCATAACAGTGATGCGATGGTCCGGGCACAAAATTCGGACCGATCATATTTGATCGATTCGTTCATTCGAAAATTGATCCAAGGCAAGGTCAAGTTTCCGGGTGAGGAAAATGAAGTTTCCGGTGGTGGATTCTATACATTTCCGGATTTTGGAATCTACAGTCCGACCATCACTAACGATTACACACCATCCAAGGACACGATTGTATTTAGCCGGGAAAAAAACATCGCCAAACCTTCCGACGATTCAAAGGATGGTGAGTCGGAGGCAACGCTGAGATTCGTCGTCGATCGATATGATTTCACGATTCAAATGGCTTGGATTCCTCGGTCTCCTGCCGAGAGGTTTGAACGGCGAATGGAACGAGAGAAAAAAGAAGCAGAATTGGCCGCGGCGGCTGAAGCAGCCAATGAGGCCGCTGAAGACAAATAAGCAACTTGTTGGATAGCAACAAACCGTTAATCGGAGCAAATAATGGACAAGCTGATTCCCGTATTCAATTTTCTGAAAAATAACCGTTTTTGGATCACTTGCGGTTTTCTCTCAATCGCAATGATTGCCACTTGGTTCATATCCACGAATCAGCTCATCGCGGATAAAAGTTCCTGGGAGTCCGATCTCAAATCCAAGATCAATTCGGCGAACGCGATTATCAGGACGACGGCGGCTGAAGTCGGCGATAATGTGGTCGCTCATCCTAATGAAACGACGATTGCGGGCATGAATGCTGAAATTCAGGAAGGCGTCGACGCCGTTCTGGCGGCTTGGAAACTGCGACGGGAAAAACAGGAAAGCATCCTGGTCTGGCCCAAAGAAGTGATTGATAGTGACGATTTTGTCAGGGTGTTCAAACGATTTGATCCGCCCGAAACATTCCCTGTCGAGACAGATCCAAACACGATGCTGGAATTATTGGCGATTTACAAACAACAGATTCCACCAAGGATGGAACAGATTAGTAATATTATCGGAACCAAATGGAAGCATGGAAAAAAGAAATCTGAAAAAGACAAGGCGGATTCCGATGAAGATGAACGTCCACCTGCCAATATTGGACCTGGTGGCCGTGGTGGCCGCGAGCGCGGCGGTGCCGGTCGACCATCTGTTGGCGCTCAGAAAGACAAAACCGGAATCGATATTTCGACCGTCGTCCAGTGGAATGAAGAAAACCAAGATCTTTGGAACGATAAACTTACAACGTTTAGAGGCTACGACGACAACCAATTGACACGTAATTATCCAACACCATTGCAGATCTTTATGCTGCAACAGGACCTGTGGTTGCTGGAGGCGATGTTCAACGTCATCAAAGAAGTAAACGGTGATGCGAACGCAAACGACCTTGCCCCGATAAAGGTCATTGACCATATCGCATTCGGTCGAGAAGCCCGTGCTCAGCTTGGCGAACTCGGCCGAGGGCGTGCCCGCAAAGAAACCAAAGACCCTTTTGCTACAAATACCGACAAGTACAAGAGTCCATTCCACGGACGCTATGTCGATGCTGATTACGAACCGATTACGGCGGAAGATGTGAGACAGGTGTTGGCAACAGATCGATCCGATCTGCCGGACAAATACCTTGAACTGATTGTTGCGAAACGGATCCCCGTTCGCATCGCACTTCAAATGGACGAACGAAAAATCCCGGAATTCATTTCCAAAGCTGCCAACTATCCTTTCGCGTTCGAGATCAATCAGGTCCGTATCAACAAACACGTCCCCAATGAAGGGATCGTGTTGGTCGGAGCAATGGGTAAAGGTGGAGCTCGTGGAGATGACGAGCAAGGATCTGATCGCGGTAGTACTATTGGTGCAGCGGGTGGGGCAGGTGGAACTGGTATGGCCGGTGGCGAAAGCGAGTTTGCCCCAGGTTCGCGACAAGGAGAGGAAGCGGCAACCGAAGCAATTGAGACACGCACCAGTTACGATGTGGCTGTCGAATTCTACGGCGTCGTAAAAATTTACAATCCGGTCAACCGAGCTTTGCTGACGGGTGAGAAGCCGGAAACTACTCCAGCAGCGCCTTCAACAAAACCGTAGTCCGATCTGGATGTACATAGTCTTAAACAGAAGAAAATTTAGCTGGTTCAAAAAATGAAAAAGCCCAATATCGACTTTAGCAAACAAGGCATGAAAAAGTTTCTGCTTTACCATATAGAAAAAGTCATCCTGGCCGTCGCGATTATTCTGTTAGGCGTATTCTTTTGGATTGGGTTCGGGACTGAAAAGTTTGCAGAGCAGACGCCGGATAGTCTAGCGGACCTTTCTGACCGAGCCCACTCGACCATGGTCAAACCAACGAGCTGGACCGAAATAGAGAAGTTTCGTCAGGCGGACGACAACGCTCACAACCGGATCGGAGAACTCGAAAAAACCGTCATCCCAGTCAGAGAATATGAGTTTGAATTTCTCCTTGGAACCAAGGCGATGACAGCTGGATTGCGTACCGATCCTGCAATCTTGCCGGCCGAGCATTTGATGGCGTATGCGTTCCCGGCAACCGTTCTGGTAAAAAAAGACTCGCCGACAACCGATGCGGTCACCGATCTTCCTCGTGCAGACGCGGACGACAGTGCTGATGACCAACCCCGTGGTGGTCGTGGAATCGGTTCCGGAGGCGCCGGTCTGGAGGGTGGTGAAAACGCTCCACCTGAACAGGATCGTCCCAAAAGAGAAAGAGACGACGGGAAAATAAAGCCGGGGTCAGATATCTTGAACTTCCATCGTCAAGAAAAAGCCGGGATCCGACCCGAGAAAGTGAATGCAACTCCTTCCAACAGTAAAGGCTGGATGTGTGATGTCGTTGCAGTTACCGGCTTGGTTCGGTTTGAGGACCAGTCGGCTGAATTCGCAAGCGCGTTTGCTGGCGCCAAGGGTTACTACCCGAAAAGAGACCGTCCCAAATATCAATACCTCCAGATCGAAAGAATGGCAGAAGGGGATAACGACTGGGAGGACGTTTCAGATAAAATCACGAACGTGCAAGTTAGTAAATATTCAGGTAATGCGCCCGAAGTTGTGGCACCCGACTATTATGATGACGTTTTGACATCGGCAATTCCGTCAATGATACATGTTGACTATCGTGATGTCTCATCGTGGCCATTGTACGACGGCGATTTTCCAGACGGTTTCCAACCCGAAGAAGGATTCAACGGTATTCCACTGCGAAACGTCCTTGAATACCCTGATGGAGGCCTCGCAGTGGAGGGGGGTGAGGGTCCT
>CAMYNE010000462.1 GCA_947259675.1 uncultured Pirellulaceae bacterium | reverse complement strand
GAGGAACGAGGCGAAGGATCTCCGGAAAAATTACGAGAGATTCTTCCGTCGCTTAGGCCGTTCAGAATGACATTGGCCCCGTGTCAAAAAATTAAACGGTATTCGGTTTAACAGCAGAGATTCATTTCAAATTCTCGATTATTTCCAAATCAAATTCCAACTCAAAAATAAACGGACTCAATAATCATGATTCGAGCAGCAAGTAATAAAGACAATGAAGGTTTTTCAGTTGGCGAACGGACGCCCGGAATGTTCTCGCATTTTCGCGAAGACTTTTTGGCCTCCATCGTCGTGTTCCTGGTGGCCTTGCCACTTTGCATCGGGATCGCAGTGGCGGTTGGCGTCAGCCCCGCGCGGGCTTTGTTAACCGGTATCATCGGCGGGCTCGTGGTCGGCTTCTTTGCCGGTTCACCCCTGCAAGTTAGCGGACCGGCAGCGGGTCTTTTTGTAATCGTTGCCGACTTGTTGGCTAAAGGACGGGAGAGTTTTTTGGCCAAAGCAAGTGTTGGCGAGAGTGTGACCGAAGGAGAAGCCGTCGCTTATTCGTTGATGGTTTTGGGAACCGCGGTCTTCCTTGCCGGTTTGCTGCAAATCGTTGCCGGCAAATTACGGCTCGGTCAGTGGTTTCGCGCCGTATCTCCAGCGGTCATTAAAGGCATGTTAGCCGGAATTGGCGTGCTGATCCTCTTAAGCCAATTCCACGTGATGCTGGATCACGTTGCACTTTGGCACGGCGAAAAAGCGCACGGTGGATTGCAGTATCTGGCAACGATTCCCGAAGCAATCATGAAATGTTTTTCGTCGGACACTACCAAGAATAACCATTTGGCCGCCCTAACCGGTTTGATAACGATCGCGTGCATTGTTATCTGGCCAATGATTGCACCGAAAAAGTTGAAGTTGATGCCTGCGGCCCTCGTCGGAATTTCTGTCGCGACGATTTTTGCGGCTGTCACCGGGTTGGATATCCAGATGCTCAACGTCTCGGCCAATATGTTCGAGGAAACCACGCTGCCAACATCGGCAACCTGGTTTCAGTTGCTGTTTGACCCGATCGTGATCACTGGAGCGATCGTGATCGCGCTGGTTGCGAGCGCGGAAACGCTGCTGTGTGCAACAGCCGTTGATCAACTCCATACAGGCGAGCGGACCAACTATGACAAAGAGTTGACCGCTCAGGGAATCGGAAACGTGCTGTGCGGGTTGATTGGCGCATTGCCAATGACGGGCGTGATTGTCCGAAGTTCGGCCAATGTCAATTCCGGTGCGAAAACCCGTTTGTCCTCGATCATGCATGGCGGCTGGTTGCTGTTGTTTGTGGCGGCACTTCCGTTCGTACTCGCATACATCCCGCGCGCCGCGCTGGGCGCTTTGCTGGTTCATATCGGTATCAAACTGGTGAATCTCAAACAGATCAAGGCGTTGTGGAAAACGAGCAAGAGTGAAGTCGCCATTTACGCGGTGACTTTAGGTGTAATCGTTTGCCAAGACCTGTTGGTCGGTGTCGTTGTGGGGATCATGCTTTCGGCAGCCAAACTTCTCTACCGGTTCTCGCACCTGGAAATGGACTTGCAAACCGAAAACGGTTTGACTCATTTACAGATGCACGGAGCCGCGACATTCCTTCGTTTGCCGTCGTTGGCACAGAAACTCGATGAAGTTCCCGATTCGGCTGAACTTCATGTCGACTTTGAGCACCTGAGTTACATCGACCACGCGTGTCTCGATTTGTTGATGAACTGGGCAAAGCAACATGAACGAACCGGAGGCAAATTGGTGCTTGACTGGGAGAGTTTGCACGGGCGATTTTCGGCCGACCCTGCCGTCGAGGCAAAAGTCGCGATGGCCAAAACCGCGCCCATCCCTTTGCCGGTTGCCCAAATGCCAACCGATGCTCCCCAATTGTCGGCTTAGCGTAAGCAAGACCTGCTTGGAGTTGGTTTTGATTTGGATGCGGCGGCAAGTCGGTTTGGCTTGTCGCCGTTTTGTCAACGAATCGGCCCTGAACGGGGAGATTGAATGCCGACACTGGAAGCGAGAGCTGCGAACCGATTGCTGTGCTACGCCATGTTGCTTGCCGCGTCATACACGATGATGCGGACCATCGGAGACAGTCTGTTCCTTTCGCGCGTCGGAAACGATTCTCTGGCACTTGTTTTTGTGTTTTCGGGGATCGCAACGGCGGTTATTGCCTCAATCTGGTACGCCGCGACCCGCAGGTTGAGCCTGGCCGTTTCGATCAAAGCCTCGTCCGTGGTCTTCTTTAGTTTGACATTAACTGCCTGGTTGATGTTGCCGCATCTACATCATTCATGGTGGTTGTTGGCGGCGATCTACTTGTTGACGGAGATCAAGGGCTGTGTCAACACAATCAATGTCGTCAGCGCAATGAATGAGTTGCTCGGCGGACATTCGAGCCGACAAGCTTGGGCAAGAATCGGTCTTGGGGCACCGTTGGCCGGGATTTTTGTAGGAGCCTCGATTGGAATTGAAGCAAGTTTTCTTGATCTGCGCACCTGGCTATTGTTGTCCGCTATCCTCGATGCAATTGCCATTTTCCCAATGGTAAATGCGTCGAAAGTTAAGGTCCAACAAGGAAAATCATGGGCGAAGTCCGAAACTTCGCTGATGTCGTCGATGGAAAATTTGGCGAAGCGTTTCAAAGTCTACGCATGCTCCCGCCAGTTTAGGTTCTGGATTGGCCTATTGATTATGGCCAAAGTCATTGTGTTGACATTGATAACTTTCTTCTGGAAAGTTTCGGTCAATGATTACTTTGCCGGAAACGAAGCCTCACTGACCCGCTACTTCGCGGTCTACTACGCCTGCATCGGGATGCTGACTCTATTGATTCAGTTATTCGTTACGGGTCGGCTAATCTCCCGAAAGAGTCTGTATGTGCCGATCCTGTTTATGCCGGTGGCACTCTCCATCTTGTGTATGATTGCAGTCATAAGTTTGGGAGCGTTTTTAGTGTTGGTCTTACTTACGCTTGCCAAGTCACTTGAAGTTTGGAGGCGAAGCGTTCACGACACGACCTTGAACCTGCTGTATACCAACATTGACCGAAGAATGCGACGAACCGCGATTGCCATCAACACCGCCGCGTTAAAGCCTCTCGCCGAAGTTGGAGCATCGTTGGTGCTGCTGTTGGGAACCACTGCCTGGCAAAAGTCAGTGGTTGTGATCGCCCTCGTGCTGTGGGTTATCGCTGCGCTCGCCCTGTTGCGTTTGGTCGCCAAAAAAACGACCCCAACG
>CAMYNE010000461.1 GCA_947259675.1 uncultured Pirellulaceae bacterium | reverse complement strand
AGCTTGTAGGCCATTTCGATGAAGCCAATTGTTTTGTCAATGTTTTGTTGCCGGACCTCTTTATCGGGTGTGACGAATCCTTGGTGCGTTGACATGCCCATCAGATCGAGTCCATTTACGAAAGCTTGACGCTTTAGCTTTTGCAAATAGGAATCCGAATCGTCTTCCATTTGAATTCTCAAAAGTTCGACACCATCGAAACCCATTTCGGCCGCCAAGTCGATGCATTTTGGGATCGTCAACTTTGAATCTTTGCGGAACCGCCAGAAAGAATAAGTGGAAATACCGATTCGATTCGGTACAAACCGTTTTTGGGGTTCCTGGCTTGAAGTTGTTGGTTGTGTTGTAACGGTTCCCGCCACCAAATTGCGTGAGGGAATTGGTAGAGCCGCAGCGGTGACAACCGCGCTCGAACTGGCCACGAATTCTCTGCGGTTCATAAGCTTGTCCTTTTGTGTCTGTCATATGATCGATAGATTCTAACTCCATTTGAGGCGAAGGGCGCTACGTGGCCCAGCAAGTCATCCCGAGCCGAGGGTCGCGACCCCGTCATCCTGAACCGAGTGTCGCGAGGTGAAGGATCTCTCGTTTTTTTGCGAGGCCGAAGGGGGTTCGAAAAGCCTGTATTTCTAACCACGAAAAACATTGTCGACACGGAAAGTACGGCATTGGATTCCGTGCCTTCGGTGTCTTCCGTGGTAAACATTGTCGACACGGTTATCGGCCTTCCGGCTCGGCAAGAACCTCGCCCTCCCGGTCAATGACGCCACGTGCTCGTTACGTAACGGTTACGAAAACGGGCTTCCGCCACCGTTATACTTGATTGTGGAATTGGTTTCCGAGTCGTTTTTGGTAATGGAGCAAAGTATGACGCGTCTCACGATGATTTCGATTGGCCTGTCGGCCCTGCTGTTCTCGACCGGCGGTATTTCTGCACAGCAAATCAAACCGTCTGCAATCCAACCGGCGCCAATTATTGACGCCAGTAAAATGAGGATTGAGGGGCCACTGAAAGAACTTTTTGCGGAATCAAAATCGGCAAAACAGGATGAAGGCAAAAACGATATCGAAATGCCGTTGAAAGGGGTTGTGGCGTCATCTGCACCGCCTGCTGGTGAAGACGAAAGCAAACGAAAAATCGAATTCCCAGTTGAAACGATTGTGGCGACGTCAAACAGCGATTCGCAAAGCGAGGTCGTGAAAATGGAGTCGATCAAATTCCTGTCGAAAACCATGATAGAAGCTCCCGTGGGATCGCTGGTACGGCGAACGAATGAGACTCAGCAAGATGAAGAGGCCCGCAAGACTAAGCAACGGTTGCCGGAAGTCGGAGAAGCATCAGGTGCCCGGAAATTGGATGACTCAAATGACGGCGAGGATAATCCGGCAGTCCAACCCGGGCTTGTTAACTGGCATCCGGACTTTGAAACGGCGTGTTCGGCGAGCAAGAAATCGGGCAAGCCAGTATTACTGTTTCATTTGCTGGGGAAACTGGATCAGCGTTTTACGTGAACCAATGCGCGGCTTGCGAGAACCGTGTTGTTCTCGGACGAATCGGTTGCGACCGTGATCAACTTCAACTTCGAACCGGTTTGGGTCTCCGTTCGGCCCGTGCCCTTGATCACAATAGATTTTGGCAATGGAAAAATCATTCGCCGGACCTTGCACGGAAATGTGGCGACCTACGCTTGTACTTCTGACGGCCATGTCCTCGACATCCTGCCCGGAATTTATGAACCGAAAACGTATGTTGATCGACTTCGTCAACTGCAATTGCTGTACGAGATGACGGGCGGCGGAGAGCAAGAGGGTCAAAACCTCGGCATGCTCAATGTTTACCATCGTCGTCAGTATGATGAGCTTAGCAAAAACCGGCCGCCGCTAGAATTGTGGAACGCTGGGGCGTCCATTTTTGGGGCAGAATCCGGAGTTCGGATCTTGATGCGACCGGCCAAAAGAATCGCCTCGCGCGCCGCCTACGCGAACAAAGAAAAAACGTCGACGAAAATCTCGACCGATGATTTGGCCAACTGGGAAGCGCTTGCCCAGGACACGGCACAAAACGAATCCGTTCGACGGTTGGCGATTCACGAATTCCTGAAAGACCAAAAGCCGGTCAACCCGGACGATGTGGTCAAGTGGCTGTATCGAGAGGTGTTACACGCAGACCTGGACGATCCGTACATGGGGTTGGGCAAACTGTTGTTCGATACGTATCCATTTGCAGAAGAAGATGTTGAAGATGTTGATTCAGTCGTTGCAAACATCGACGATTGAAAAGGCACGGAGTGCCGGCACATCCCCTGCCAGTTCTACAAGCCCCGAAGGTGGCGACACAATTGGTTGTGCGCTAAGTTTGTCGGCCTTTCAGGCATGTATACCGTTAAAAGAAGCAAGAGATTAGCCAAAGTCATTCTGCGAGAGCCTAAGCGACCGAAGAATCTCCCGCAACGACACGAGAGATCCTTCACCTCGCCTCAACTCGGTTCAGGATGACTACAGCGTATGCTAGGCAAAGCCAAGAAACATGAACGGGATTGCGATTAGCAGGCCCGGGCGGGCCGGTCACTCCTTGTCGGGAATGATCAACGCGGGCAAATCGCTCTCTTTATAAGCGGCGTTGAATTCACTAATTGGACCGCTGACGATGGCTTGCAATTCTTGACTTAAATTTTGCCAGTGCTCGTCCAGATGCTCGAGCCGCTGAAGAGACGACTGCGTCGGGCGCGGATCATTCGTATCCAACGCTCCACCGAGATAGGTCAGCTCAGCGTTTAGTTGATTACGAAAATTGATGACATCTTGCTGTGTCTTCTGCTTGGGCTGAACTAGCTGAGCTTCCCATTGATTGATTCGTTCCATGGCGGCTTGACCAAGCGCAACTAATTCGGCCTTGTCTTTCATTTTCTTTAACAGGCTGAGCCGACCGGCAAGCTGCGATTTGACTTGGCGAAACTGATTGACCGACTGGTGAATGTCGTTAGCCAGTTCAGAAATCCTGTTCAACGCAGTTTGCTGACGCTGGTAATCCTCTTCTGTTGCATTAATGCGTGGATCAGGTTTAACGGTCGCTTGAATTTCGTCAGGACCGATTCCATCCTGGTCGGTCGAAAGTCGAATCATGTAATCGCCAGGAATGACTCGCGGCCCGTTATGACTGCCCATCAAATGTACGTTCGTCACACCCGGAATCGGATTGGTTCGCAAATCCCAATGGAAGCGATTGAGGCCAGGCTTGGCCGGTAGTCTGGGCTGGGGGCTTGGTCCGCCT
>CAMYNE010000460.1 GCA_947259675.1 uncultured Pirellulaceae bacterium | reverse complement strand
CCGGCACGTGGTGAAGGCATTAATCCTCGGGGACCCAACACCCGGCCCAACGGACCGACAATCCCCATCATGTCTGGTGAAGCAATACAGACATCAAAGTCCAACCAGCCGTCGGTGATCTTTTTGGCAAGATCTTCCTGTCCAACAGCATCCGCTCCCGCCTCGGTTGCCGCATCGGCAACCGGTCCACGAGCGAACACGACCACGCGCTGAGTTTTTCCGATGCCGTGAGGCAACACCAAGGACCCACGAACCAATTGGTCCGCTTGCTTGGAATCGATGCCCAATCGCATGTGAATTTCAACCGCTTGATCGAACTTGGCTCCTTCAAACCCCTTCAGAACCTCAACTGCCTTTGGCAAAGCAACCGGATCGGAGGGAAGTGTTTCCGCTAAATTTTTGTATCTTTTTGATCTTGTCATCGTTTTCGTAACCGCCGTGCGGCAAAATTTGTATTGTTTAGGTCCTTCGTTCCGATCGACAATCCTTCAAATCCCACTTCAAGACTCGACAATAATCCCCATACTGCGGGCGGTTCCCTCAATCATTCGACACGCATGGTCAAGGTCACGAGCATTCAAGTCGGCCATCTTCTTTTCACAGATGTCCTCGATTTGCTTTCGATTGACCGTGGCAACTTTGTCCCGGTTGGGGACTCCTGAACCCTTGGCAATACCAGCCGCCATTTTCAGCAGCGAAGCAGCGGGTGGGCTTTTGGTAACAAAGTCAAATGTGCGATCGTTGTAAACCGTGACAATCACCGGAATCGGTGTGCCGTTATATTCCTTGGTTCGATCATTAAACTGCTGAACGAACTGACCCAGGTTGATTCCAAATCTGCCCAACGAAGTACCGACCGGCGGAGCAGGAGTCGCCTGTCCTCCAGGCACCTGAAATTTCGCCTGCCCTGTTATTTGTTTTGCCATTAATCTGTTTTCCAATCTGTCTGGCGAGATTCCAATTCACGAAGCCTACAAATCCTCGACGTGCCAATGATCCAGTTCGACTGGATTTAAGCGGCCGAAAATATTGATCATTACCGTAATCCGGCCATTCCGCTCATCGATAGAGGACACTTCACCTTCGTAGTTCTGAAAATAACCTTCCTTGACACGCACTCGATCGCCAACCTTGAACCTGATCGAAGTCTTTATGTTTTCTTCACTCTGCTCTTCCACTTCCGGTCTCGTCGTCGAAATAATTCGAGCAATCTCTTCCGGTGTGAGCGGCGCGGGTTTGCCGGCGGCGCCTGTAAAGTCGCCAATCCCGGGGGTTTCCCGCACCAGGAACCAGCTGTCATCGTTGATCACCATATTGACAACGATGTAGCCGGGATAGAGTTTTCGTTTTACGATTCGCTGTTTTCCCGATTTTGTAAACTCGCGAACATCCTCGGTGGGCACCAAGATGTCACCAAAATACGAATCGAGTCCAGCCACTTTGACACGCCGTAGCAAGGCATCGCAGATCGAGTTTTCCCGGTTAACCTGAACTTTGAGAATGTACCAGTTCATTTCCGAGTCATCAGCCGGCTCGATCACAGCCGCTTCGTCGACGAACTCCTCAATCGGCGACGCATTTTCATCTTCTTCGTCGTCCTCAAGATCATCGTCTTCCAGAGCATCGACAACAGACTCGTCCGATCCTCCGTCGAGTGACTGAACGTCTGCCTCTTGAGGCGCAACTCCCTCAGCGACAGCCGACTCGTCGACCCCCGATTCCGAAGACTGCTCATCCGTTACCGCTTTGTCGTCCATTTACCTAGTACCGAATGTTGATCAACTGGAATAAAAACGACCAAATAATGTCAAACACCCACAACAAACCGGCCATGGCAAAAATAACGAACATCACCACGACGCTCGCATTCCACAACTCGGTTTTCGCTGGCCACGAAACCTTGTTCATTTCCGCTTCAACGGCGATCAGAAAATCCGCAAAGGCCGTGTAATTCACGACCCGATACGCAAACCAGATCCCAATCGCCGAAAAAGCAATCAACGAAAAATACTTCGAACCCTGGAAATAACCTGTAAACCAACCGGTTCGATACATCTCGTAACCAGCCAAAAGAGCCACAAGTGCGATCGCCAAAAATGTGACCTGACGAACAATCCTGCCCTGATTGGGCTTATATAACCCAATTCGAAACAGCTCGGCCCAAAAGCTCGCACTGCCTTCCTGGCTTACTTTCTGCTTCTGCTTCGCCATCGAACTCACGGGACACCTCACTACCAAACCCGCCATGATGGCGGCGTTCGCGATTATTTAGTTTTGACTCGAATTTAAAATGTCAGCCCAATGGCAGGGGCGGAGGGACTCGAACCCGCAACCGCTGGTTTTGGAAACCAGTGCTCTACCAATTGAGCTACACCCCTATTCTTGAGCAGAACACGCCAATTCCTATTCGCTTTTCGCTTTCAATAATTGCACCGAAAGCGCCGCGCGAAACCAATCACGCGACGCCCCAAAATGCTTCAAAGAGCCCTCCAACTCGGCCCATTTACACTCCCGATTAGTCGAGAACTTTTGTCACCACACCCGAGCCAACTGTTCGGCCACCTTCGCGAATCGCGAAACGGACACCGTCGTCGATTGCGATCGGCTTATGCAATTCCACCGACAGCCGCACATTGTCACCCGGCATGCACATTTCGGCACCCACCAGATTCGCCGTGCCTGTCACGTCTGTTGTGCGGAAGTAAAACTGCGGACGATAACCGCTGAAGAATGGAGTATGCCGTCCACCCTCATCTTTACTCAAGCAGTAAATCTCGGCTTCGAACTTGAGGTGTGGAGTAATCGAACCTGGCTTAGCCAATACCTGACCGCGCTGAATCTCTTCTCGCTTAATACCACGAAGCAGACAACCGACATTATCGCCAGCCCGACCTTCGTCGAGGATTTTTCGGAACATCTCGACACCCGTGCAAGTCGTCTTGCGTGGCTCGGCTTCAAGACCGATGATTTCAACTTCTTCGCCGGTCCGCACAACGCCGCGCTCAATCCGACCCGTCGCAACCGTACCACGACCCTCTATCGAGAAGACGTCTTCGATCGCCATCAAGAAAGGTCTTTCATCTTCACGAATGGGCTCAGGAATTTGCGTGTCAATCGCATCCATCAATTCACCAATGCACTTATTGGCCTCGGCATCACCGGGGTTTTGGTAAGCGGGCAAAGCACTACCGCGAATAATGGCAACATTGTCGCCGTCAAAATCATACTTGCTGAGCAACTCACGAACCTCCATCTCGACCAGCTCAAGAAGTTCATCATCGTCAACCAAGTCGCACTTGTTGAGGAAACAAACCAGCGCTGGAACATCAACCTGACGAGCCAACAAGACGTGTTCCTTCGTCTGAGGCATCGGTCCATCCGCGGCCGAGACCACCAGAATCGCACCGTCCATCTGGGCGGCACCGGTGATCATGTTCTTGATAAAGTCAGCGTGTCCAGGGCAATCAATATGCGCATAGTGACGAGTTTCTGTCTCGTACTCTACGTGGGCAACTGCAATCGTCACCGTTTTTGTATCGTCGCGGACCGTGCCACCCTTGGCAATCTCGGCATATCCCTTTGCTTCCGCCAACCCCTTCGCCGCCTGAACTGCAAGTATCGCGCCTGTCAAAGTCGTTTTACCATGGTCAATGTGCCCAATGGTGCCAACGTTCACATGCGGTTTTGTCCTCTTAAATTCTTCCTTGGCCATGTTTTTTTAAACCCTACCTGTTTTCTTCTATTATCGATAACCAAGCTAAACAACCCGACCCGAAAGTCGAACCACAAATCGACCCAAAGGCCGAACAATCAGAGCTGCTGATGGGATTTGAACCCATGACCTCGTCCTTACCAAGGACGCGCTCTACCACTGAGCTACAGCAGCCTGTTACAGCCGCAGAATCTCCGGAAGTGCGTTCAATCGTCCCCATCAATACGATGAGCGGGTGAAGGGAATCGAACCCTCACGACCAGCTTGGAAGGCTGGGGCTCTGCCATTGAGCTACACCCGCTAAACACAACGCAACCCCCAATGGCACAAGGTCCACTTATGAGCCGCAATCGAGTTAATCAATCAATGTATCAAATTGAGCGAAAACCCCAATGGATGTTCTCAAGAATCTGGGTGAAAATCCTACAATCGCAACGCATATTCGAATCTGGACCAACTCCGCGATTTTCCGCAAAATGTTACGCAATCACGCTCCCCTGGGCCAGTTGTTTTCAAGCGAATCCATCGCATTTACTAATTCTGATAAGTGGGGGGTGCAGGATTCGAACCTGCGAAGGCTGAGCCAACAGATTTACAGTCTGTCCCGTTTGACCGCTTCGGTAACCCCCCAAGCCTTTAAAAACCACAGCACTTTACCTGTTCACCAGCCAAAGCAACGACCGGTATTGGCCAAACGACGCGAAAAAAAGCCAGCGGAGGGGTTCGAACCCACGACCTGCGGTTTACAAAACCGCTGCTCTGCCAACTGAGCTACGCTGGCGCAATTTCAGCAAAGTAAGTGAAGTTTGGTAAATATATCTAAATCCAAATGCCCCGCAATACGAAATTGGACCCCAACCCGCCTGGACAGGTTCGGATCTTTCGAATCTGATCCTCAAATCGGGCTACAACAGGATTCCCTTCCCCATCCCTTTCGTGTTTTGATGGAAAGCAGTGCGGTTCCTGCGAGAGCATTCAATTCGGCAACATGACTTCGCCAATTCGAGAGACCTTCGCTTCGCTCCATTCGGTTCAGAGCGACTTTTCGCCGTTTCTTCACTCGAAACGAAAAATTGAGTCCCAAAACGCAACAGTGGTTCAAAACGCCACAATCCTCTGACAACGAAAATAGCCGGTTGAATCGGCAACCGGCTGAGAATCTCTTGAACCAAGGC
>CAMYNE010000459.1 GCA_947259675.1 uncultured Pirellulaceae bacterium | reverse complement strand
GCCATGTAAGGACCCTTACATGGCGGTTTTTTTGTGCGCTAATTCGACGTTCAACCTTCCTTCGTTAGCCATTCACTATTCGCAATTCGCCATTAATTATTAATCGGACGATTGAATTGGCTGCGCCGTTTGATCCGACTGAGGCCTTCAAGTTCCGTTTGCTTTCGGATTTTAAACGAATGGGAGATCTCGAGTTTGGTCTCATTCTCAGTTTGTGCCACTAGTTAATGGTGAACTGTGAATGGTGAATAATCAACGAACCTGCCGCAGGATATGGTCATTTGGGCTTGGTCATTTGGTCATTTTCACAAACACCTGTATTTTTTTAGGCTATTGCGTTATTCTTTTACGCTTTCAACGGTTAGAGAATGGGCCGTGGAAGGCAATCCAAATTTGAATCCACATGTCTGACTTACCACATTTTGACGAACAAGGCCACTCACGAATGGTCGACGTCAGTGAGAAACCCGTCACGCTTCGCTCGTCGCGTGCCCGGGGAAAAGTCCAGATGTTGCCGGCGACTTTGAATCTGATTCAGGATCGTCAAATTCAAAAAGGCGATGTGCTTGAATTAGCTCGGATTGCAGGAATCATGGCCAGCAAAAAAACAGCTGACTTGATTCCGCTTTGCCATCCTTTAAGGCTTGATTCGGTCGATATCAGTTTTCGTTTTCCAAACGATCACACGATCGAGATTGAATCGACAGTCACAGGTCACGATCGAACGGGGGTCGAAATGGAAGCGATGCACGCCGTTTCAGTCGCTGCCCTGACGATCTACGATATGTGCAAGAGTGTCGACCGCGGGATGACCATCGATGCAATCCAATTGATGGAAAAGTCGGGTGGTAAGAGCGGTCACTTCAAGCGAGACGTGAGCTCCAGTGAGTGAACTCAGGATGAAATCGGTACAAAGGATGCAACGCAAGTGAGTCAAATCATTCAACGCTCCACAGGTCCGTCTCCAACAAATTCGGACCCTGTTTCGCCGCAACAAGCTGTCGGCAATTCGATCCCCGAGCCGATTCGTGCGTCGAACCAAACGCCGGTTTTATTGGAATCAATTTATGAACCGATCAAACAGGAATTGGTCCAGGTCGAAGCGATCTTGCACCGTGAATTGACAAGCGATGCGCCGTGGGTTGAACAGTTGTTGGAACACAGTCGGTTGTTGGTCGGTAAACGAATGCGCCCCGTCTTTCTGCTGTTGTCCGGCTCAAGTTGCGGTGAAATCACAGAATCTCATCTGCTTTGCGCTGCTTCGCTCGAAATGATCCACACGGCAACCCTGATTCATGATGATGTCCTGGATGAAGCAGATACTCGTCACCACATTCCGACTGCCAATTCTCGATGGGGCAATAAGGTCAGCGTCCTGTTGGGCGACTATTTGTTTACTCATGCATTTCATCTTGCCAGCTTTTCTGGTTCGACCGCGGCCATGAGGATTCTGGCAGTTGCAAGTAACCGCGTGTGTGCCGGTGAGATGCGTCAAAACGCCTGGGTTGGAAACTTTGATCTGACCGAAGACGAATACCTCAAGATAATTTCGGAAAAAACGGCCGAACTCTGTAGCTGTGGTTGTCGTCTCGGTGCGTTGCTCTCGGGAGCCGACGAAACGACGGTCGCCCGCTTTGAAGCGTATGGACGAAATCTTGGGATCGCCTTTCAAATCATCGACGATATTCTGGATCTGGTCGGCCATCCTACCAATGTCGGTAAGACACTGGGTACCGATATCACCAACAAAAAGCCAACGCTTCCGGTAATCCACTCGCTAGCGAATCTGGACGATGCACGCCGAAGCAAATTAACGGGTTTACTTGACAGTGGCGAGGCTTCGGTGGAGGACGTGATGCCGTTCTTGTTGTCAACCGACTCGATCGATTTTGCGCGAGACTTCGCGGCCACGTATGCCAATAGGGCTGCTGAATTTTCCAACGAATTGCCACCAAATAAGTTCTCCACCGCACTCGAAAACGTTGCCAATTTTGTGCTTGAGCGAAGCCATTGAATTCGAGATCGGAGGTCGGAATTCGGAGGTCGGAATTCGGAGGTCGGAATTCGGAGGTCGGAATTCGGAGGTCGGAATTCGAACCGCTTGCCAGGGACAACGCCGTAACGGACTCTGAACCGCAAAAAAGCGACGTGAGGACGTAGCTGAAGTCGTGAGACTTCGGAGAGGCAGAAGTCTCAAGAATCCGGCTACGAAATATCTGCTCTGCGTTGCCCAACGGGCCGCAGTTCGCCTGTCCAAACGCGCGGGGCATTGCTCAAATGGCACTTACTTTAGACCCAACCTCTCCCAAGTTTGGGAGAGGTCGACGTCTCAGCGTCGGGTGAGGGTTGTTGATTCCGCAAGGAATCTTTTCGTTTCACTCTCCCGGACCCTCACGTGTCGTCGGGAGAGGGTGTCGAGTCGCCGTAAAGCAAATGCCATTGGGCGTTGCCCACGCGGTTAAACGATGAACTTATGTCAATCCTGCTCTCAGTAACCGTTTTTGCCTATCTGAGTTCGCCCCCCAGCGACGAGAGGTCTTTTGTGTATTAGCCCAAAAGCTTGACATGCGAAAAGTGCGAATTGATAATGATGGAAATATTCAGTGACCTTTGGTGGTATCAGCCTTGCGAGCTACATTTTTCTTTTGTCTTGTTTTTTGTATTACGCCGCTGTTGCAAGCGGACGATAACGAGTTTGATCTCGAAAGAGCTGCCACGTTAGTGAAACACGAGGACAGCGATTTTTATGACGTCACTGTTGAATTGGGCAGACTTGTCGTAGGAAAACCGGGAACGATAAAACTCACGCTCAATAATCCGTACGATACCGCAGTTGAATTTGACAAGGCGTTATTGCACTGCAACTGTCTCGAATTTCATTCGACTGCCAAGTCGATTCCGGCAAAGGGCTCGCTGTCCGTGACGGTGAGACTAAAGCCGCCTCTGCGTCAAAAAACACGTCAGGCGTCCTCGAAGATTAGTCTGACCAGGGCTGACGGGTCACCGGGTTCCATCGTCAAAATCAAAATGAAATATGAGGCTGCAGGACTATTGGTGATGGTCCCGCAACAACGCACTTTTGAAATTCCCAAACATGAGGCGAGTGGTGAATTTCGCTTCAAATTCATCACTTCAAAACCGGTTGAATTCAAAAACCTGGACGTCACTGCTTCCGATAAGCTCCGCGACGTGAAATTTGAACTTGAAGAACATGACCAAGGCGGCTTTGTGATTGCCGACGTTCCCGCGCGAGTGGTTGAGAACGGACCCATCCGGGGCG
>CAMYNE010000458.1 GCA_947259675.1 uncultured Pirellulaceae bacterium | reverse complement strand
CGGATTGGTTCAGTGGTTATGCCGTTGAATCGGTTTTGAGTCTGGAGATGTCGGTTAAACCGCTGGGTGCAGCGTTACGGCAATATCCCGGATTCTTAATGCTGGTCAGCTATGCAACGGTTTTCTTCGAAGTGGTTGGACCGATATTGTTGTTCATTCCCAAGTACAATCAATTCAATCGTGGGATGGTGATGGCGGTCTTTTGGTTGATGCATATCGTCAGTTGGTTGACGATGTCGATCGGAATTTTTTCGTTGATGGCAATGGCTGGTTGGCTCGTATTTGTGCCGAGTCAGTTTTGGGAGGTTTTTGATCGGCATGAAAACGACCCGCCAACTAAAATCGAATGGGCTCGAACACCGCGTCAGTTATTTGGGAACATTTTCTGTGCGTTGGCACTCGGATACATGTTGGCTCTGAACATCGCCAACATTGACAAACAGAAATCAGGTTGGTTTTCACCAGGCTTAAGAGCCCTGGGTAACGCAACGCTGACCATCCAGGAATTCAAGTTGTTTGCTCGCCCTCCATCCGACAGCCCATCGTTTGAGTACGAGGCCGAATTACTCGACGGCTCCCGAGTCGATATTTTCAGGGATTCGCAGATTGGACCTGGGGAAAAAGGCGATTCGGTCTATCGGTATTTTCCAACCCAGCATTGGCGACGAGTTCATTTGAACCTTCTCCGCCCACCAAATCTCGTCGCCGAGATCGATCGTCAAATTCGCGATCGCCTTTTGGATCGAATTGTTAACAAATGGAATCGAACTCACGACCCGGCCCATCACGTCTTGTGGGCAAAGCTCAATTGCTACCGCCGGGCAATTGAGCCGCAGGGAAAGTATGGGCCGCCAATCAAAGAAGTCTGGGCCGAATGGTCCCAAGAATCATTTGCAGATTGAATGGACTTGCCAATACAACATGCTGGCGTGATCACAGAGCAAGATTTGGACAGAATTATGAACGACAAAATGATCAAGAGCCAACTTTTTGCGTCTGTCATTTGTCTTTTTTGCTCAACCCCTGAAATCCAATATCTGAAATGGGTGCAACTCGCCTTCCGCGGGAGACGCCCCCGCGTTTACGCGGTGGGAGCTTCACTATCAACCTAGACGCGAAAACGTTGGCACAACTCAGTTCGGCCATTCGTTGGAGGCCCCCACATTTATGTGGTGGGAGCCTCACTTTTTGCCGATCATCTGGGCATCCCCGTCGGGCGAGAGGTGACGCTCCCGCCGCATAAATGCGGGGGCTTCTGCTATTTGCTAATGCTTGCTAAAGCTAGGTCGAAGATGAGCCTCCCGCCGCGTGAACGCGGGGGTTTCTTGCCAATTCTACAGAGGCAAGCGAGTTGCACCCATACGAAATTTCAAATCTACGGACTCAAATTTGGGTTTTTGATCAAACCACTAATCACCCGATTTGACCGGCAAATATCGATATTCTAGCCAGCTTTGATGCTCCGGATCGTGAAACACCCGATGGGTCGCGCGAATAAAGTCTTCTGATTTCGCTTCAAAGATGTTATCGACGTACTTTTGAGGATTCCTATCGATCAATGGGAACCACGTACTTTGAACGTGGACCATAATGCGATGTCCCCGCTTAAAAGTATGGAAAACGTCTTGCAGCGGTAAATTGATTTCGGCAATTTCATTGGGCACGAACGGTTCCGGATCGGTATAGCTGTTTCGGAAGCGGCCGCGGATCACTTCGCTGCGCACCATTTGCTGATATCCAGCCAGCACAACTCCGGGCGGTGTGCCGGGAACTTGTGGGTGATTATCGGGATAGACGTCAATTAGCTTCACCACCCAATCTGCGCTGGTTCCTGTCGTTGAGACCCTTAGATGGGCCAGCAATTCCCCCGACATGGTAAAGTCTTTTTGAAGAACGCCAGTTACAAAAACTAAAACATCACCCTGCATGTTTCCCCGAGCTGTCGCAAATCGCTGATCATCCGTCATATAGTATCGTGGAGTAAACTGAAGCCTGATGTCTTCCCGTTTCCGGTACGGCACTGGGTCGCTGGGATCGCTGACAAACTCAGTGTACCCGGATTCGTTTTCAACAGGGCCTTCGTTGGCCAGCTGGCGATTTGCACGTAGATACAGATTTCCAGAAAGCGAATCGGCCGGTGGCCATTTGGCAAAAGCATGCCAGGATTTTTTGCCCGTATCAAAAACCATCGCCTCATAATTTGGCGCTTCGTCGATCCCTTTCAGGAAATGACGGAAAAAAGGCAATTCAATTTCGCGTTGATAAAAGTCAGCGACGTTTGGGCCAAACGCGACATTACCAACAACTTGAATCGGCGCGTAATCCCGGGACCAACCGCCGTGGTCAAACGGACCCATCACGAGCACGTTGAAAATGTCAGGGTTGTTTTTCTCGATCGTCTTGTAAATGTTGAGCGGACCATACAGATCTTCGGCATCGAACCAGCCGCCAACCGTCATTACATTTGCATTGATATTGTCCAGGTGAGGAAGAATTGAACGCTTTTGCCAAAACTCGTCGTAGTTTGGGTGTTCAGTAAGCTGTTGCCAGAAGAAATTATTCTCGCCCATCAGCGGATCGGCATTACTCAACGGTCCGACCGCCATATAAAAATTCCAGGCGTCCTGCGACAGCGGCTGAATCTCGGGATACCACTTGTTCTTTTTGGGTGCGTCCTGCTGAAAGCCAAACGTATTTGTCGCTGACAAATAGCTGAGCAAATAGGCTCCATGATGATGAAAGTCGTCAAAAAAGAAGTCTGAAATGGGTGCTTGCGGCGAAGACGCCACAAGTGCCGGATGATGGTCGGGCAACGCGGCAGCCGCATAAAAACCGGGATAGGAAATCCCCCACATGCCCGCTTTGCCATTGTTGTTAGCCACGTTTTTCAGGAGCCAATCAATCGTATCGTAAGTGTCCGAGCTTTCATCAATGGGCAGGTCTATTTCGTTGCCGGTGACATTCGGACGCATATTGTCGTAATCACCGTCGGACATCCACCGACCACGAACATCCTGTTTGACAAAGATGAACCCGTCACTTTCGAGGTATCTCGACGGACCAATTTTTTGCGGATAAGTGTTGGGTCCATACGGCTGGCAGCTATACGGAGTGCCTACGAGCATGATCGGGTAGGTCTTCGATTGATCGCGGGGAGCGTAGATCACGGTATGCAGCAGCTTGCCATCTCGCATCGGAATCCGAACTTCCGTTTTGCTGTACACTTGGCTGAGAGGCGGCGTTTGCGCTTCTGCATTTCCCAACAGCAAAATCGTCAGCAGT
>CAMYNE010000457.1 GCA_947259675.1 uncultured Pirellulaceae bacterium | reverse complement strand
GCGATCGAAGACGAGATTCATCGGCAGGTCATCGGTGGTATCGACCTGTCATCGGTAAGCACGTTGGACGAAGAGGATCTGCAGTTCAAAATTCGGTTTAACGCCGACATGTTGTTAAAAGACCTGCATCCAGAACTTGGTCCAGATGAACAAACAGAGGTTATTGAACATATTCTCAACGAGACGTTTGGTCTCGGGCCTTTGGAGTCCTTGCTGCATGACCCGTCGGTCACGGACATCATGGTCAATGGATTTGATACCGTTTACGTGGAACGCGGTGGACGACTGAAACGGACAGCGATTCGATTTAAAGACGACGATCATGTGGTCAGAATCATTCAGCGTATCGTCGGCCGAATGGGTCGTCGTATCGACGAAACCAGCCCCATGGTTGATGGACGACTTCCAGATGGTAGCCGAATCAATGCAATCATTCCGCCGCTTGCTCTGGATGGACCATTGGTTTCGATACGCCGTTTCGGGGCCAAACCACTGGAGGCAAACGATTTGGTTTCCAACGGCTCGCTACGGGCGCCGATGCTTGAATTCCTGGCAGCCTGTGTTCGAGCACGACTAAATGTGTTGATTTCCGGAGGCACCGGTAGTGGGAAAACAACCTTGTTGAACGTGCTTTCCCGTTTCATTTACGGCGATGAACGAGTGGCCACCATTGAGGATGCTGCCGAACTAAAGTTGCAACAATCGCATGTCATCCGCATGGAAACCCGGCCTGCAAATATTGAGGGTGAGGGAGAAGTCACGACTCGTGATCTGGTTCGAAACGCGCTGCGGATGCGGCCCGACCGGATTGTCGTGGGCGAGTGCCGCGGCGCAGAAGCCCTGGACATGTTGCAAGCCATGAATACGGGTCACGACGGCAGCTTGACGACCATCCACGCGAACTCCCCTCGGGATGCAATGATGCGTTTGGAAATGATGGTGGGCATGACCGGGATCGATATCCCGATTTGGACCATTCGTCGCCAAGTAGCATCCGCTATTCATATTGTCGTCCAGGTTGCCCGAATCAGCGGCGGACCTCGCAAGGTAACTAGGATTTCCGAAGTCACCGGAATGGAAGGTGATATTTTAACGATGCACGACCTCTTTGAATTTAATCAGTTAGGGATTGACGAAAACCGGGTCGCATACGGAGAGTTTGTGGCAACCGGAATCTGCCCTTGCCGACTGCCTCATTTACAGAGTTCGGGGCAAGACATTACGGCTGAGTTGTTTCATCACCGTGTCCTAGAATGATTGAAAACCATCATGATTGGCTTGTTGATTAGCATTTTGACTTTCCTGGCAGTATTCCTTGGGATATTTGCAATCAACCTCGTGTTCACCGATCTTTTTAAGCAGGATCGACAAGAGGAATTGGACCAACTTGAAATCGAGCTACGCAAAAAATATCGGCAAAAGGCGAAACGAGAATCTGAAACCGATTACAGCCAACTCGATGAGTTTATGCGTGAGTCGCATGAGATTCCACACTTCTCACTGGTTGATTTATTGAAAAAGGTCAATGAAGTAATCGGCCAATCTGGTTTACATACGTCGATTCAGCAAGTGCTGACGTGGTCATTTGTGTTTGCGTTGGTGGCCGCGATCAGCGCATATTTCCTGACATTCAACTGGATTAGTATCGGCGTCGCGGCCGGGTTGGCTGCCTCTTTACCAACGCTATTCGTCAGCTACAAAAGGAGTCAACGACTAGCCAAGCTGACAACTCAGCTACCAGACGCCTTGGATCTGATGAGCCGGATCATGCGCGCCGGTCAAACGATCAATCAAGGCCTCCTGGTCGTCTCCGAAGAATTCAAAGCGCCGGTGAGCGCGGAGTTTGGTTACTGCTACGAACAACAAAACCTCGGGATCCCTCCCGAAGTGGCTCTGCGTCAACTCGCCATACGAACGGGACTGATCGAAATACAAATTTTTGTGATGGGTGTCCTCATTCATCAACATACTGGCGGCAATCTGGCGACTTTGCTGGACCGTTTGGCAAACATTATTCGGCAGCGAATTCAGATGAAACAAACCGTGAAAAGCCTAACGGCCGAAGGACGTCTGCAAGCGGCGATCCTGCTCGGTTTGCCGGTCGTGATGTGGTTACTGATCTATCTCCTTAACCCGGGTTATGCCGTTAAGTTGTTTGATCATCCGACGTTAATTTCAGTTACGGTTTTCATGATGGCGGTCGGAGCATTCTGGATTCGCAAAATCGTTGTTTTTGATTTTTAACAAACGGAATTTATCATGGATCCTACATTGATCATTGTGGTTGCTATCGGAGTGATTAGCCTTCTTTGCCTATTCGCCATTTTGATGTCTTCACGTGTGCAAACTCCAACCGCCGAGTTTTCGCTTTCGGTCGCGCAAAATGACACCCAAAGTCAACAATCCAAAGTACGGCTTGATTCAGCGAGACCTTTCAAAGTCCCTGCATCTCGCCCTAAGCCCAATCAGGGTCCGAAAGAACGTTTGCGCGAACGATTAGTGCAAGCCGGGCTGTACAAGCGCAATTCAAAAAGTTTTTTCTACTTCCTGCAATTCATTTTCGTGGCAATCCCCTTTGTCATCGGTTTCATCGCTTACACGTTCGGGTTGGTTTCGATTCGTCAAGCTGGCGTCCTGGCTGCCGTCACCGGAATCGCTGGAATCATTACTCCGGGACTATGGCTTGACCATCGAAAATCAAAAAGGCAGGTTAAACTGCGTCGGGCCTTACCCGATGCACTCGACGTACTCACGGTTTGCGTCGAAGCGGGTCTCAGTCTCAACGCTGCCATTGCCCATGTATCCAGAGAGCTGTTCACCGCCCACCCCATGTTGGCCAACGAGATGATGATCGTGCACCGCGAGATTCAAATGGGCACGACCACGGGAAAAGCGCTGAAAAACCTGGCTCTCCGATTCGACATTGAAGAACTTCGGAGTCTGGCATCAGTTATTGAACAATCGGAACGATTTGGGGCAAGCGTATCTGCCGCTCTCAAAGTTTACGCAGAATCGCTGCGAATCCGCCGAATGCAAACAGCTCAATCCAGGGCTCAACGGGCCGCTGTCATGCTGCTTTTTCCCACGATTCTATGTATTTTCCCGGCGTTACTGGTCGTAATTCTCGGACCAGCTGCGTTTGAAATATTCCAGACAATGAGAGATGTCACCAATTAGTTAGTTTAATTGATTGAACAGGATGAGCGATCATAACACGGAAGCAAAACAATGAAGATCTCGAATCATTTGGCTTGGCTGCCCCGACGCAAATCAAAAAATCGAGCTGCAGCGGCATTGGAACT
>CAMYNE010000456.1 GCA_947259675.1 uncultured Pirellulaceae bacterium | reverse complement strand
ACGAAACTTGCGATTGGCGGTTGTTTGGGGACAAAATTTTGCTCGAAACACGAAATTCCGGATTTGCGTTTTTTCGATGATTCGATGTGCTTCATTGAGAAAGCAAGGAACTAATTGTCCATCTGCTTGAGCAACCGTAACAGGATCTGACTGGGATTGGACGGACTTGAGGGTGGGGCATTGGTCAAATCCCACGCGTCGATCCACACCTGTTGCGTTCGTTTCATGCCGAAATCGCCGACAAGCCGCTTTTCAAAATCGGGCATGTGGGCTGCCCCGTAAAAGATTGCGATCTTCTGTTTGCCTTTTGCGAGCTCTTTTTGAAGCACTTTCAATGCCGCCGAGTTGCGGTCGACAATCAACATTCGATTCAATGTTGTGCCCAACCCGTTTTCCATCACTCCGGTTTCCGTGAACTGTTGAGCCATCATCGTTTTCATTTTTAACGGATTACCCATCAATTCGAATATGCTTTCGGAGGCGATTTGATCGGCGATCGGGTTTGACGACGATGTTTTCTCTTTCGCCATCTTGTTTTGGTTTCTCAACATTTCTGAAAGCGCACTCAATCCGACGGTTAATGGCGTTTCTCCGCGTTCGTCCATTTTTTTACTCATTTCTGTCGGGGACATGTCGGCATGAGTAAAGTTCTCCTTTTGATAGTCGATTTTGGCCAATTGCGATTCAAGGCCCAACATCCTTTGGGCCGATTGTTGCAGGAAGCTTAAGGGGTTCCCTGCTCCTTTCTTTCCGCCTTTTGGCACGCGAGTTCCCTGCGGTGCGACCAGTTCGTACAACACGACATCGTATAGCTCAAACTGTTTATTCAGCGTGGTGTAATATTCCGCCTCCCCAATATGGACAGCGCCGATGAGGTCAATAATCGCGTCTCCACTCTTGGGGCGAAAACGAGTGATTGCCGTTTGCAACGCGAGTGGCTCGCCGGAGTCGCCTGCTTTCATTCGCAGGAACTCGGTTTTGGATTTAAACTGAATTGGCGTTTTCGGGGCGATTACGAGCTTTGGAGATCCAACATCCCCATCCGTCGCATTCGTTTGGGAAGAAGCAATCGAAGTCGTGAAGAAGCCCAGTGTTGTAATTAACAGCACAAGTTTTGTGCGTCTGGTGTCGTCGGTAAAAAGTCTCATCGATAGCCTCTTTCAATAATACCGCGATTTTGCGAGCGACATTTCAAAAGAATTGATTTCAAAATGCGCAATCCGCGTTATTCGTTGCTTTGCGCCGAATCTTGGCTGAAAACCATTCGTCGCTAAAAAACATTGTTTGCTCACGTTTTTTTATGGAAAACCTGGCAATCAACCAGTTCCTATGTTGTCACCTGATCGGCCGCCAAATTAAGGTGGACAGTCTTTGCATAATGATATGGTCAATTCGCTGATTTTCCCAACAATATCCAGCTTAATTGAAACCTGTTTCTTGGACCTTGGAAACCACAAAAAATGCCGTCGGATATTGAAATTGCTCGTCAAGTTACTCTCCAACCCATTACCGATATTGCCGTCAAATCTGGAATCGATCCAGAAGACCTGCAGCATTATGGCCGGTACAAGGCAAAGTTACCTTTGCGGTTAATCAATCAGTCCCAAATCGATCAATCCAATTTGATTTTGGTGACTGCCGTTTCGCCGACGCCCGCGGGCGAAGGCAAGACAACTGTGTCAATTGGTTTGACTCAAGGGATGAATCGAATCGGCAAGCGAACCATTGTCGTACTGCGGGAGCCTTCACTTGGTCCGGTTTTCGGAATCAAGGGTGGTGCAACCGGCGGCGGCTGGTCGCAGGTGCTGCCGATGGAGGACATTAATCTTCATTTCACGGGCGATTTTTCGGCGATTGAAAAAGCTCATAATTTATTGGCGGCAATCATCGATAACAACATTCAAACTCGAAGACGTTCTCTCGGCATTGATCCACGCACGATCGTTTGGAAACGCGTGTTTGATATGAACGATCGGGCGCTGCGTAAAGTCGTCATAGGGCTGGGCGGCACCGGAAACGGCGTACCCCGCGAATCGGGGTTTGACATTACCGCTGCCTCTGAAATTATGGCGATCCTGTGCTTATCAAAAAATCTGCACGATCTCAAAGAACGTTTCGGAAATATTTTCGTTGGCTTCACTCGTGAAAAGCAACCGATCTTCGCTCGGGACTTGAAAGCGGAAGGTGCGATGGCGGCGTTGATGAAGGACGCCATCAAACCGAACCTGGTACAAACGATCGAAGGAACTCCTGCAATCATTCACGGCGGTCCGTTTGCCAACATCGCACAGGGGACCAACTCCGTCATTGGCACCAAAATGGGAATGTCACTTGCGCCGTATGTGATTACCGAAGCCGGATTTGGTTCTGACTTGGGAGCAGAAAAGTTCTTCGATATCAAATGTGCTGGCTCAGGACTTTCGCCCAAGTGCATGGTGCTGGTGGCGACGATTCGGGCACTTAAATACCACGGCGGTGCCAACTTGAAAACTTTGACAGAACCCGATCCCGATGCCGTTGCGAAAGGACTTTGTAATCTCGAAAAGCATTTGGAGAATACGCGGCATTACGACATCCCGGCGGTGGTCGCCATTAATAAATTCACAACCGATACCGACGAGGAAATTAAACTCGTTCAGGAGTATTGCCAAAAGCTGGGATTTGAAGCCGTGGTCGCCGATATCTGGGCCAAGGGCGGTGAAGGTGCGGAAGATCTGGCTTCGGTAGTGACCGCAAAGGTTGCGTCTTCAACTTGTTCGTTCAAGCCGCTTTATGACTGGAACCGGTCCGTCAGAGAAAAAATCGAGACGATCTGCACCCAGATTTATGGCGCCGACGGAGTCGAGTATTCTTCCCGTGCAAAAGATGATTTGAAGAAAGTCAAAAAACTAAAGCTGGAAGGGCTACCCGTGTGTATGGCCAAAACACAAAAGTCGCTCTCGGACGATCCATCGTTAATTGGTCGTCCGACCAAATTCAAGGTTACCGTTCGCGAAATCGAAATCGCCGCGGGTGCAGGATTTCTAGTTCCAATTACCGGCGACATGATGCGAATGCCCGGTTTGCCAGCTACGCCAGCATCTGAAGGAATCGATATCGACGAAAATGGTCAGATTTCCGGCCTGTTCTAATTCGAAAAAATGGAATTTCGCTTTTTCAATTCGAGATTTAATAACTCAAATGGCTTTACCGAAAAATGTCCTCGGCACAGAGCTGAGACCTTGTTGTACTGATCCGATGACCGGGTTTTATCGCGACGGATATTGTCGAACGGGTGCCAGCGATTATGGCTTGCACATTGTCT
>CAMYNE010000455.1 GCA_947259675.1 uncultured Pirellulaceae bacterium | reverse complement strand
GATTGGTTCGAGTCCGCCTCGGGGAGCTTTTCTGTGCGAACTCTTGACCCGCTGTCGCAAGTGCTTGTGTGACAGCGGGTTTCGTTGCTTCTACGGCCCGCGAGTGTTGAGATCCCGTCGTGTGTTGCCGGCTACCCAGGACGACACATCGGTCGACATCCTTCGTAAATCATTGCGGATAAGGGGATTGGAATGGCCAACAACATGTTCGAGCCTGGAGGTTGGTCACCCGTGGGACTCGAACACTTCATCTACGCCCACTAGTCGATGTTCGTTGCAGTTGTGTCAGCTTTCCACGTCGTTCCAACTTTCAATTCATCAACTTGCCATGTGGCATTTTTGCCCGTGATGATCCGTATCGAAGCAGGTGGAAAGTGAGCGGCTCCCACGTGGCCGCTCACCGTCCATGAAGACGGCTCTGCGTCATCAACTTCCTCATCGGGTTGGTAGACTCGGAGTGATGGGAATGTGCCTTCTTTGGAGATTGTCAGTTTTAGGACGCAAAGATACGTCTGATCTGAGGCGATTCGCGACGCCGTTTTCGTGATGGCGTTCCCGCTGTTAATGAAAGGGAATCCGTCTGTCGTAATCCCATACGAGACGATTTGGTGAAGTCGGCGACCCCGCCCGGGTAGATCAGGTTCCAGCGAAATCTGAAGTGAATTAAATAGATCGATTTCTTTCACGGGCTTAAGTAATTGGTCATCGATGGGCAGTTCTGAGCGATCATATAACAACTCCGTAGCGCGGCTTGACGCGAGCAGGATAATGCCGGTTCCTCTTAATTCCGATGTCCCGCGAATGGATTTGGCCAGGACGCTCGCGTCCTCATTCTGGAACTGCGCGTCGGAAACCACGACATCGATGGGTTGCTCCGCAACGGCCATTCCTTTCAAGATTCGTAACGCTTGCTCCATCGAGCGTGCCGTAAACGTTGTCATGTTCCAGGATTTGAGCAACGCCTCCAGGTTTTTCAAATGTGTTTTGTTTTCCGCAACGGCGAGCACCGAGAAGCCTTCCAGAGATCGCTCCGGGATCGGGTCCGTCGTGTCGGCAGCAAATTCAAGCGTGAAGAAGAACCTGCTTCCTTCACCCTCAACGCTTGTGACTTGAAGATCCCCACCCATCAACTCAACGAGCTTGGAGGATATTGCGAGGCCCAATCCGGTTCCTCCGTATTTTCGAGTGATCGACATGTCAGCTTGTTCAAACTCGTGAAAGATCGAATCACGTTTGGACTCGGCAATACCGATTCCTGTGTCACTAACCTTAAACCTGATTTGCGATTTGCCATTTTCGGTCTTCAAACAATCGACCGACACCACCACCTCGCCTGCTTCAGTGAATTTGATCGCGTTACTTGTGAGATTCACAAGCACCTGACGCAATCGCGTGACGTCACCAATCAGAGACGTTGGAATCTGTGGATCGAAATAAACAATCAGTTCAATTTTTTTGCTGTGCGCCCGGAACGCAAGCGAACGCAACGAGTCGCCGAGACTTTCACGGACATCAAAACGTGAACTTTCGATTTCGAGTTTGCCAGATTCGATTTTTGAGAAGTCGAGTATATCGTTGATCAAAGTCAACAACGACTCGCCCGACTGTTGAATCATTTGCAGGAATTCGCGCTGTTCGCGATCGGTGGGCGTTTGCAACAACAAGTCCGTCATGCCAATGATCGCATTCATGGGAGTTCGAATTTCGTGGCTCACATTGGCCAGGAACTCGGTTTTTGCGCGGCTGGCGGCCTCCGCCAGTTCCTTTGCTTCACGAGTCGCAACTTCTGCCTGGCGGCGGGCCGTAACGTCCCAGTACATGCCCTGAATTCCAACTCGCTGCCCGTTCATGTCGGTAACCGGGGCTTTCAGGACTTCCACGTACGAGATTTTCCCATCCTGGTTGGGGTGATGTTCGATGTCGTGAAACGGCAGGCCGGTTTGCAAAACCCAGGCGTCGTCTTTCTTGTATTTATCCGCCCATTTCTTTTCGAACAGATCATCGTCCGTTTTGCCAATGACTTCTTCGGGAGTCAGGCCAACCGAGCTGGTGTACTTCTTGTTGCCAAACACGATCCGGCCTTGCCGGTCTTTTCGGAAAACGTTAATCGGCAAACTTTCCACGAGCGAGTGGTAGACGGCTTTTGCCTCTTCGAGTTGGTATTGAGTTTCGACTCGTTTTGATACGTCTCTGGCGATACTGCCGATTGATTGCGGGTTGCCGTGAATATCGCGAATCAAGTTGAAGGTTGCATTAAGCCATCGCAGCTGCCCATCCGGACGAAGAATTCGAAACTGTTGCTCGAATTCAAGCGTGTCGGGCAGGTTGTTCAGGCCATTTCTCAAATCGGCTTGGTCTTCCTGGTGTACGAAGTCGAACCAGTCGGTCTTTTGGCCGCAAATCTCAGAACCCGAACGCCCACAGATCTTTTCGCCTGCTGGATTGATGAAATACACTTCTTTTGCGTCCAAAGACAACGACATCACCAGATCATTGACCAGCCGCAACAGCCCGGAATCAAAAATGTGATTCTGACGCCTTTCGGCCAGGCCCTGCGGGTCGCCGTCGTCAGTTGGCAGCGTGTCCGGGGCGCTCGCCGATGGCTCGACGGCAGCGTTCTTTCGAGCAGAATTATCTGAGTTCACGACAGTTGCTCCCTGGCGTTGCCGTCTGATTCAGCGGATCGAAACCCTCTGAAAACCCTTTGACCGGAGCCGTTGTCGGGACGAGAATTCACTTCCATGCGATTGATCTGCCGACAACGGTAAAAGGTGTTAACAATGAGGTCGAGCCTCGTTTTTTAGTTTACGAAATGTTTTTCCACAAGCAACAAAATTCCTTTGAACGGTTTGAGTTTAACGCCAATACCGTTTAATGAAGGTGGAACAATCAAACATTGGGTTGCTGTCACCGCTTCGCGGCTTATGAGTTATTGAGCACTGATACCCACAGCTGATGCTGTGGGCTACCTGCTTTCGCCGCATTCGCGGCTTTTCAGCGACGAACTCGCGACAGCGGGTAGCCCCATGCGTAAGCATGGGGTCAAAGTTTACAACACAATGAAAAGCCACGAAGGTGGCGACAGCAATCTGTTCATTGAACGGCATGAGTTTAACGCCAATACCGTGCAATTGAGCAAGAAAATATCCAAAGTCATTCTGAGAGAGCTTTAGCGACCGAAGAATCTCGCGCAAAAACACGAGAGATCCTTCAGTCGCCCAGGATCCTTCAGGATGACTTGACCGTTTTCGATCTCTCCATTGAACGGTATTGAGTTTAATGCCCAGCCGAAGGCCCCGGCTCGACCTGAAGT
>CAMYNE010000454.1 GCA_947259675.1 uncultured Pirellulaceae bacterium | reverse complement strand
TGTTTGCTCAGCTTCCTCCTGTTCAAAAACATCGGCATTGGCTCGATTCAGTGGGCAACCATCACAGGAGGTAGTTTATTGTTGAGCAGTTCCTTAACTTAAGCATTCCGAAGGGTCGTTGCAGTCTTCCTAAACCTAATTAGTTCGCGCGATCGAACTTTTTCAAAATGAAATGGATCCGAATTCGGAGGCCGAGGATTTTCAATATATTATGATGACCAGCAACAATGACATTCCTGTTGATGGCAAACCCAAGGCACGATGGAACGCTCGGATTCAAATGGAAAATGGATGCGACGAAGCAGGCTGGCCACGCTGCTGGTTGGCCTTTTGCTGCCGTTCGCAATGTTTGCCGCCTCCAAAATCCAAACCAAAACGGCTGAAGTCGCCCAATGGCTACCTGATGCTTCCTTCGAGCGTCAACAATACGACCAATTCAGAGAGTTTTTTGGCAGTGATCTTTCTTTGGTCGTTTCCTGGAAAGGATGTGACCTCGACGATCCCCGAGTGGAACAATTTAAAAAGGCCCTTTTTGAGCGGGCCGAGCGAACTGATCCGGGACTAATTCATAGTATTTTTGACTCGCAACAACTGGTCGATGAACTGGTTTATGGTCGAGCCGGATTGTCACTCGCTCAAGCACGTAAAAGGCTCGAAGGTGCGTTCCTTGGTCCGGAAGGTCAGTCGGTTGTTTGGATTCAACTATCTACCGATTCAAAATCGTCAAACGCTCGCGTTATTGAATTGACACTCGACGTCTTGAAGGAGGAAGTTGGAATCACCGAGACTGACAGCCGACTCGCTGGGAGTGCGTATCATGCGACGGCGATCGACGAAGCGAGTTCTGCCTCCGCCAGGAATCTCATCGTGCCGGCTTCACTTGTCGCGATTTCTGTGGCATGGCTGTTTATTGGCCAATTTCGACTGGCCATCATTGTGTTTGGCATCGCATCGATTAGCCAAATCACCGGGATTGCCCTCGTCATTTTGTCAGGAGGCACTCTGAATGCAGTTACGATTGTGATGCCTACCCTGGTCTTCATGTTGACAACCTCCGCGGCCGTTCACCTCGTCAATTACTTCTTCGAAGCCCAGGTTGCGGGCGAATCAAACCCCGCCCTCGCTGCGATGAGAGTCGGCATAACGCCAGTCATCTTGGCTTCTCTAACGACCGCCATTGGACTATCTTCGCTCAACATCAGTAAACTTCAGCCGGTGCGAGAATTCGGGCTTTACGCAGGATCCGCGCTCGTGTTGGGAACGCTGATTTTGTTGACCACGTTCGCCTTCTTAGTCTTCACATTTTCAAAACCAAAAAAACCAACCAGAACGACGGCTTGGCGATTGAGTGTTCGCCAACGAGCCAAACAAGTTGGCGAAGCAATTGCCAACTTGATCATCAAACATTCCGGCTTGTTCGTAACCGTTGGTGTGCTCACCATTCTGGTCGGCGCGTTGGGTGTCAACCGTCTACACTCCTCCGTGGATTTGAGAAAGATGTTTCCCAAAGATGCAAAAGTCGTCGAAGATTTCTTCTGGATCGAAAATCACATCGCACCCTTGACTTCGGTTGAAATTGTCGTTGGTATTCCCAAATCGAAAATCGACGATGTACTTGATCGGCTTCGACTCGTACGTGGGTTCGAGAAAACCATCGAGAGGGTCCGCAAAGTCAAAAGCGTTACGTCGGCCGTCACGTTTTTGCCGCCGATTCCGAGCCGCAGGTCGACGCTTCGCAATTCTTCTCGCAAGACCGTTTTCCGAAGTGAATTTGAAAAAGAAAAACAAGCACTCATCGATAACGGCCTCTTGGCCGAACGAAACGACGTCGAATACTGGCGTGTTTCTGCAAACGTCGCCTCCCTTGAAGTCGACGAGCGTTCGATCGTGTTGGATATTAAGGAAGCCTGCCTGCCCCATTTGGAAAAACTAGAAGACCGGAACGTGACGCTAGAAGTCACCGGATTGTCACCCGTTATCTATGAAGCGCAAAATCTCTTGTTTCGTGACTTATTATTGAGCTTCATGTTGGCCTTCGTGTTAATTACGCCTGTGATGATGTGGATTCTCCGCAGCATTCCGGGCGGGTTTTTGGTGATGATTCCGAATATTGCTCCTGTGGCTGTCGTTTTTGGGGCAATGGGGTGGCTCAAGATCCCAGTCGACATCGCGAGCATCTTGACCGCGAGTGTTGCGCTTGGAATTGCCATCGATGACACTCTACATTTTGTCACATGGTTCAAAGCTGGCCAAAGGAAGGGCCTGAACAGGGCAGACTCAGTTCGGTACGCGTACTCCAAATGTTCAACCGCGATGTTTCAGACAACGCTTATTTTCTGCACCTCGTTCTCGGTGTTCCTGACCGCCGAGTTTCTGCCGATCCGCACATTCGCGATATTGATGGGGCTGATGCTGACGGGTGCCTTGGTGGCCGACCTGGTCCTGCTCCCAGCGATTCTGGCTGGCAGTCTCGGTAGATTTGTTACTTCGAAATCGGCAGTGAGTTCGTATCGGTCCGCCGATTCAAGCGGTCTTGATCCGCAAAACTTCACCGCATGAATGCGGTTACAAACGACACGAAGAGCGGAAGGCACGGGACTCGAACCCGCAGCCCCTTGCGGGGTACTTCATTTCCAATGAAGCCGCTAACCATTCGCTTACCTTCCATTCGGATTCGTTGAATCCGCTACCGAGATGATAGCTCAATTGAAGCATCTCGAAAACGGGTTTTGTGTAAGAGTCTTGACCGGATTTTGAAGCCAATGTTCGCAGATTTTTAAACTACCGCTCGATTTCAGGGCTTTGCGGACCGGCTTTCTAAACTACCGCTCGATTTCAGGGCTTTGCGGACCGGCTTCAGAATCGAAAATCCTCACCCGATCTACCTCGAAACTGAGTGTCGACGAAAAGCTTACGTTTATTTACGCCTCAAAAATCATAGTCCTAGTCTTACTCTTAGTCTTAGTCCACCAGTACGGGGGTAACTCAGCTAACGCAACCCATACTGGGCTAACGTAGTACGACAAAGATTAAGATTCCGACAAAGATCAAGATTGAAGATCAAAAACTTAAAGGGATGCAATTTTTTTGTGATTTGAGTATGATTCAACTCAGGAGGCCTTGATTCTTAACTGTTTGTGATGAATGGAACATGCGTCCAAGTGACAAAATGCCATCGAATTCGTCAGCTCAATCCGGTCCATATTTATCGTCTGAACTGTCGGTAAAGGCAACAATTTCGCCGAGCCAACCGTCGATTCATGTGAACGCCAATCCGTCATCATTTTCATTGATGATGTTGTTTCAAATCACTACTGCATCGGCACTTTTTTTTGCCTGCCTCAGATACTCGCCGCTTGCGGCAATCGTTTTGACCATCCTGTTTGCCCCGGCCGTGATTCGCACCGGTCAGATTTCGGATATTCACCGACAGAACATTATGGAGTTTGGGCTCGCCAAACGCATTCGATGTTTTTTTGGCTCGATTGCGGTGGTGATACTCACGGTGGCCTTTGCAGTTTTGGTATTCGTACTGGTCAGTCTCACCTTCGGACTTTTGGGAATGGTCTTTAGTACTGCAGTCGGATCGGCTGATTTGAGTATTGACGCTGCGATCGTAGGAACGGCTGGAGGAATGATTTGGGGATTTGCGGGGGCAATGCTTGCGACTGGATTCGCGGTCATTCGTATGTGGTTGCCTAAGGAACTCGTAAAGACTGAACCCGCGTAGCAAACTTTTTGGATTGCTTCACCAAACGTCTGTGGTCAGGATTCCCGATTTGAATGCAGAACAGCAACGTCTTGTTGACGCCAACCATGGTCATGCCTTGTGGCGCAATGACTACATCTGGTTCTATGAGTATTTTCACGGAGACAGCGGACGAGGTGTCGGTGCATCCCATCAAACTGGATGGACGGCGTTGATCGCAAAAATGCTTCAGCCGCGCAAATAGCCACTGCATTTCGCGGCTGTCCAATAACGGGAGCTACAGTTGCCAACTCAATAAACCAATCGCAAAGAGAACTTTCAAAGTCCGATTCTGAGGATTATTCAAGCTACATCTTGACAAAGACTTCTCGTACTTCATGACAACCGCCTAGCCATGGATTGCCTGACCTAGAGTTTACAACGACCCCTCAGGCGTTGCTTTCTTTTTCGCAGACTTTGACATCTTTAAATTGCACGACTCAGATTCAGTCGGTTTGCGGGCCTTTTCCAATTCACAAGTCTTGACGGACTACCGGCATGCTATCTCTGCAAACGTACAGCAATTTCCAAAACGCTTCGCGCGAAGTCCTAAAATACCTTCACAGCCGACTTGGTTTTGACCTTTGGATGATTACCAGAACACAAGACGAAAACTGGATTGTCTTGACAGCGGAAGACCACGGTTATTCCGTCAAGTCCTTCGACGTTTTTAAATGGACCGATTCTTTCTGTTCACGAATGGTCGAAGGTCTTGGTCCGAGCATCGCTCCGCGATCGATAGACGTTCCTGCATATCTGGAGGCACCTTTCGGACAGAGAGTTCAGATTTCTGCATATATTGGAGTACCATTGAATCGTGAGGATGGCACTCTGTTCGGAACACTTTGTGCGATTGATCCAGAGCCAAAAAACGATGAGATTGAACTCGAACTACCTCTCGTGCAGATGCTGGCTCGTATGTTGGCGACGGTTTTGGAATCTGAGATCAAACTCAATGAAGAAATTCGTCGCACCGAACGCGCCAATTCGGAGGCTAACACAGACGCCTTAACAGGGTTGTACAATCGTCGGGGATGGGAGCAACTAGCATCCGCCGAAGAAGCTCGCTGTAAGCGTTTTGGACACGCCGCAGGCATAATTTCGATTGATTTGGACGATCTCAAAAAGACAAATGACACCGCAGGCCATAATAGCGGCGACCAATTGTTGATAGAATGCTCACGCACCCTTAAAACCTCGATTCGGGAGAGTGACTTGGCCGCCCGAGTCGGAGGCGACGAATTCGTTGTTTTGGCTACAGAAACGAATCAGGCTGGTCTGGATCTCTTACAACAGAGAATTGAAACCAAGTTGGAAAAAGCCGGCATTTCTGCTTCTCTGGGCCGAGCGATCCGCCGTCCATCGATGACCATTCACGAGGCTTGGGAGATCGCCGATCGCGCGATGTATGTTTGTAAACGAATTCGCAAGCGACCCAGTCAACACGATTGTAGTTCCGGTTGAATCATCGCATTCGCGACTGGTGCAATTCAGATCGAAAATTTGCCTCAGCTAAAAGTCAAGATTAGACATCGTTTCTCAGCAACTTGAAAAACGGACCGCGAATCGTGCCTGAAATATGCAGCTACAGAGCTAGAAAACAGCGTCGACTAGACGTCCATCATCTTACCACTGATTAGCTTGATGAACTCTTCATTCGTCTTGAATCGGCCGAGCTGTTTTGTGAGTTGCTCCATTGCCTCAACATGATGCATCGATGTTAACGTACGACGTAACATCGTGACTGCGTGAAGAGTATCGGCGTCCAACAACAGTTCTTCTCGTCGCGTGCCCGACTGTGAAATATCAATCGCAGGCCAAACTCGACGATCCGCCAGTTTGCGGTCGAGAACCAATTCCATATTACCGGTGCCCTTGAACTCCTGGAAAATCAGTTCGTCCATTCGGCTACCGGTGTCAACGAGAGCAGTTCCGACGATCGTCAGTGAACCACCTTCTTCAAACGCCCGGGCAGACGAGAACAGCTTTTTGGGGATGTCCATCGCTTTGATGTCCACACCACCACTCATCGTACGTCCCGTATTACCAACCCATTTGTTGAATGCACGAGCCAAACGAGTGATGGAATCCATTAACAGGAAAACATCCTGTCCCATTTCAGTCAAGCGTTTGCAGCGTTGAATCACAAGCTGCGAAAGCCGCACGTGGCTTTCAATGTCTTCGTCGAGACTGCTCGCGACCACCTCGCCGTTTTTGACGTTGCGTCGCATATCGGTTACTTCTTCAGGCCGCTCGTCAACCAGCAGCACCATCAACGTGGTTTCCGGATGATTTTCCGCAATCCCATTCGCGATGTCAAGTCCATGACTCGAGTCGTTAACGGAACTTGAACCGTTTCCAATCGGTACCATTGTTCCGGATTAATCGCCGTCAAATCATCAAAATTCTTGACTTCTGCGTATTCTTCGGGCTTCACCCCGTCAATATCGGTGATTTCACGAAGACGAGGGCCCTGTTGACGACGAGCTGGCTGGACTTTTCCCGTAATCATAACGCCGGGACGCAGCCCAAATTTCTCGATCATCGTGCCAGGCACAAACGGATCCGTTCTTTCCCGCGAATAGTCGTTTTTAGGGTCTCGTAAGAACCCATATCCATTCGGGTGAAGTTCAAGCAGACCTACACCTTCCGTCAATTCAGACTCATCGAAAACTTCAGGTTCGCGGTTTCGCTCGGATCTTTGACGGCTACCACTGCGGGAACCGCCGCTTCCGCCGCTCCCGCCGCTTCCACCGCTTCCACCGCTCCTGCGTCGACGACTATATCGACTCCGATTACTACCGTTGTTGGAAGGTGTATTTCCACCACTCGCCCCTGATCTTTGGCGATAACGTTTCTTTGCCATACAGCACCTAAAAAGAATTTAAATTGTTGTCGCAAGACGACTAAACGAACAAAGCTCTGTTCCTACTTATCGAACTCGTTCAACGACAAAATCACGTAGCTTTGACAGCTACCAAATTGGCAAGTCTCAATTTGCCGAAGGGCATAACAACTATGTCGTTACGACCAGACGTGCGCCTTTTTCCATGCGCGAGGCAGTTTTCCAAATCAATAAAGTTTGAGATGCGATTCCGGAAGAAAGAATCAGCGACAAATATTTAGATAGCTCTCGCAAACTAAAAGCCGATAGGCCAAATGCTGGGTCCTTTCATCGTCCGTCCAATAGACATCTGGACGATTGAAGGAAATCACCGAGTTCCAAACTCGCATGAACTAGCAGATCTCGCTCGTTCATCATTCAGAAAGTTGTCTGTTCCTCGAACAAACCGCAAGGCTTGAAAGCCGGTAAATCCACAAGACATATAGCCTGAAAGGGCAGGCGAAAGCTTGATCTATGACGGAGTTTTATCGAAAGTATCGCACATGTCAAGCAGAAGTTAACACAAATTTTTGAACTTTCCTCCCATTTTACCAAAACGATCGAATTGAAACCCTTAATTTGCCGTCAGTTGGGAATATCGACTTAATTGGCAAAATTGGTCCATTTCTATTCCGTCAATTGACGATAGCGATTGTGGATCATATTGCACATTCTTGCTGAAAAAGAACGATGAATCTCTCCAAAAACTATCTCATTTTGTCGATTAGCGTTTGTTTTTTCCTGTGGATACAGGTTAGTTCTTCGCCTGCCCAGAATATTGATTGGCAACAAGATATTGAGCTGGCGAAACAACTGGCGGCCAAAGAAAACAAGCTTATCTTGCTTCACTTTACCGCGGATTGGTGTCGTCCATGCAGAAATCTGGAAACTTTCGTTTTCACAAGTCCAATTGTTCATAATGCCATCGACGTAAATGCTGTGCCAGTAAAAATTGATGTCGATTTGCACGCTGATCTGGTCAAAGAGTACGCAATTTCCGGAGTTCCATCCGACGTCGTCATCACGCCAGCTGGGCGAATTGTCACTCGACGCAACAGTCCAAGTACGATCGATGGCTACGCCCGAATGCTGAAATCACTCGATAATACCGTTGACGAATTGGCGGAGGGTGAGCCTTCGTTAGAGCAAAGCTTGGCGGAGCTTCAAGAACAACTTGCACCGAAAACGCAAGAGATCGCAGAACACAACCAATTTGAGCCCAAGCCGCCATCCCACTTCGCTCCAAAAACGCCAATGCATGGCGCAAAAATGATGCGCAGTCGTGCCCAAGTGTTGGCCAATCCGTTCGTCGAAAAAGAACGTGAAGGACAAGCAAGCATAAAAATCGCAAACGACTTTGTCCCAAATGACGAAGTTGCACGCAAAAGCAACGACTTTCCAGATGCTGGAACTAACTCGTTCACATCGCCAAACTCGATCGCTCGAGCTGTCATCGTCAAAAGCCCATCGGATAAGGCGGAGGGTCGAAGTCCGGCACCGCGAGCACAAGCTCTCGCCAAAATCAAACAACCACCAATCCAGAACCAATTTATCGATCGGCCACTGGCAAGACAATCCGTCGCGCGGAGCCCGAGCATAAGGC
>CAMYNE010000453.1 GCA_947259675.1 uncultured Pirellulaceae bacterium | reverse complement strand
TCGCATCCTGACCAATTGCGGCTCTCAGGTGGGTGATGCCCTGATTCTGACCAAGCCGCTGGGGACAGGCGTGCTGTTTAATGCCAACCGTTCGGGTAAGCTTGCATACAGCGAATTGGAATCCATTTTGCCTCAGGTGGCGGCTTTGAACCGCACAGCCATGGAAGCGGCCCTCAAATATGAGGTGCATGCCTGCACCGATGTAACCGGGTTTGGAATTGTAGGGCATACGCTGGAATTGGCCCGGGGCAATGATGTCCAAATTGAGTTAATTTATGAAAACCTTCCCGTTTACCCAAATGCATTGCGAATGTATGCGAAAGGAGAAACCACCGGCAGCAACAAGGCCAATCGCAAACTGGCGGCCGGTGATTGCGAGATCCAGGCACAGCGATCGCCTGCTGAAGAGAACTTGCTGTTTGATCCCCAGACCTCGGGGGGCCTTTTGCTGGTTGTTTCGGCTGTCCAGGCCGATGATTTGATCGCAAGCTTGAAAACCGAGGGCACCGAAACGGCCGTCAAGGTCGGTGAGGTTGTCGCCGCCGATAAACCGCTCGTTCGCGTGGTTTAAAGAAGGGGATGGTTCGTTTTCAGAACTTGATTGCTGCATGAGTTTGCACGATTGCACTGCTGCTAATTTATTCCGCTTTGAATATATTTAGGGTCTTTAAGGGCTTGACGTTATAAGTTAGCAAAGCGACCGATATATCGTATTGATATTATAAAAAAATGAATTAAACGGCTTGCAAACCATTAGATTTTGTTCGAGGTCAAGGCGTGAGGCGATTGAAAAGCGGAGCGTACACGACAGTACGCGAGTATTTTAAATCGCCTCAGAACGAAGACATCGGGCAAAAGATCAGGGTTTGCAAGCCGTTTTAGTCGAATTCATAGATTTCGTATCTTGTCTCTTCCCCCAGCAGCTGATCAATTTGAGCCTGGATTTCCTTGCGGGCATCATTATGCAGCCATTTCTGCCAGTAATCAACGGATCGCCACTTGGAAACCACCAGACTGTCGCCGGGCTTATCCACGCGCTGCAGGGTCTCCCCGGCGATATACCCAGGCTGGCCCATGGTCATGGACCGCAATTGATTGATCAGGATGCGCAGATCATCCACTTTTTGGGGCGGCACCTTCCTTTTAATATGAACCTTGATCATCTTGACGGCTCCTTATGCTGAAGTTGCAATTCCTCTTATAAACCGCATAAAACAATTTTATATCTGTTTCAAGGGTAATCCTGAAACAAAGTTCGCTTATCATTGACTTTTCAATCTATGGGGCCTAATTTTAGAAATTCAACTATTTTTTCATGCAGGACTTGGCTGATGACCGAAGGCGTTATTTTTGATATTAAAAAGTATGCGATTCATGATGGACCGGGCATTCGCACGACGGTATTTTTTAAAGGTTGCCCGCTGGCGTGCCGCTGGTGTCACAATCCAGAGGGCATATCCGTTAGTTCCGAACGTATCTATCGACAGGAGCACTGTGTCAGCTGCGGCGAATGTATCCAGATCTGTCCCCAGAAAGTCATCATCCAGACCGTCGATGGAAACATAACGGATTCTGCCAAATGTGTTATGTGCCGGGCCTGTGCCGAACATTGCCCCTCGGGAGCCGTTGAATTTCTGGGGCGTAAGGTAACCGTCGACGAAGTGGTCTGGCAGATTGATATCTCTGCCGTCGCAACTCCATTCCTCAACACGACGTATGCCGAGTATGAAGATGACGCCGACCTCCTTCCCGCCTCTTTTGTCGGTCACTTCGAAGGCGATGGGGTTTCGATTAGCAATGATAATGTTACCTGGTACAGACTTGATGAACTATTTCCAACGAGTTCAGACATTGGCGTCTGGGACAGCATTTCCTACGATCTTGCGCGAGTCGCGGCGAACAACGGAATCACCCTGAATCCAACGATTTACGTCAAATTTCAACAGTACGACAACGGGCAAATCAATGTTGAAGACGGGCGGGCATGGGACGACATCAGTATTTCGGATGCGCCCCTTCACGGAGAGATGCAACCGGTAGGGGACTGGTACGAGTTTACGTTGCAACCTGGTGAATCGGTTGAATTCGCGGCTGCCAAACTCGGCTTGTTTGGATCCGCGGCGCTTGAACTTGATCTTTACGATTCTTCGGAAACGCTAATTCAAAGCAGCCTGAACGTCTCGCCCACCGGTCTGACCAACGTTGAAACGCATCTGCCAATCTACACCCATGACGAGAATTTACCAGCAGATACATTCTATGTTAAAGTCTTCTCAGATGAAGAAATCGATTACAGCCTGGTCGCCACGTTTGATGCATTGTTTGATGTGGAAACTGTCCCGAATCAGATTCGCGATTTGACGGGTCTATCCGGAGCCATCGGCTATCTTACGTCGGGAGATGAATTGGTTGCCGAACCAGATGACTTCTCGCCGGGGGCTATTTTGCGCAATGCCTTTCCCTATGCAACGCTTACGGATACATCGGGTGGTGAAGTCTATGTGACCGACATATCGGCTGTTTCAAACGGTACCTTAAATGCGCCGACCGGTTCCAACGTGTTTTCACGTAATGCCGATCCCAATGATCCCTGGGGCGAGACTTCCGGGTTCGATGTGGGCAGCCATGCTTTCCGGGTCGATTTCATCAACCCACAGCATTCTGTCTCAATCGATTTTCTGGCCGACGAATTGGATTTTTCCGATGAAGAGGCAATATTGATTGCTTTTGCTGCTGACGGTTCATTCATCGCTGAACAATCTAAGACGACTGATCTGTT
Source organism: uncultured Pirellulaceae bacterium (assembly GCA_947259675.1). Classification (GTDB taxonomy): domain Bacteria; phylum Planctomycetota; class Planctomycetia; order Pirellulales; family Pirellulaceae; genus Mariniblastus. The sequence continues at coordinate 3,271 of CAMYNE010000453.1, read as the reverse complement.
TTTGCCGGCGGAGACTCTCACGGTGTCCAGTTTCGATGGCGGGAGTCCTGTTGCCGAAATCGCATACGTGATTGTTGGCGGGACGTTCGATAGATCTGTTGTTCTGGATTACCTGCGTTACACCTCCGTCGTTGACACTGATGTTTACCAAATCGTTGACGTCGAGGTCGGTGACGTAATTCGATACGGCGGATTCGTGCCGGCTGATGGTCCCTTCGAATTCCAAAACAACTTGACCGGAGTTGGACTAACACTTTACTGGCGCGATCCGAATAACGGCAATGCCTTGGTTTTCGTGGCATCTGGATCTCAAATCGAAGAGATTGTTGTCGAACCGGGGGAATACGAAATACACGTATCGGGTCTTGGTGGACAGGGCGAATATTATCTTTCGGATGTCTTGGAAGATCGGCCAGTCTTCATGAACGACGAACGCAACGGCTATCTGATGTATTCGGTTCGCGACGTCCGGGCTCGCTTTGATCCTTTGAGGATCGATTTGGATAGCGCCGATCATATCGTCGGAGTCCGGCTCAACGGAACGCAATGGCAGTACACAAGTCAAGATGGTCGTGGTTGGACGGATTTCACGCCAGAGCGTGGCGATGTATTGATTGCTGCAGTTGATTTTGATGCAGACACCATTGTCGATCTCAAGGGTTCTGAATTTTGGGTGGTCGGCTGGGAGAATGGCATTCGAGGCGGATACCTCGATGGCGACCTGTTGTTCAAAGAGAATTTTTACAACGGCGTTGATTCTCCCGGAGATTTTACGGTCACCGGCACCTATATCATCAACACTTATCAAGCACCGCAAACAATTGAGATTGGAGATCTTGGAAGGGGTGTTGCAGCAAATGATCAAGCTGTGGGCACCGGTTATCTGATGTATTCCGAAGAGCTTGTTTTTGATCGATTCGGAATTTTTATTAGATCACACAACGCCGATCAGATTGTGCCGGTAAGGCATAACGGTACTTCGTGGCAATTTACGAGCCGCGATCGAGTCGGCTGGCGCGATTTCACTCCGCGTAGTTCCGATATCTTGATCGCGGACGTGGATTTCGGTGCGGCTACGGTTAGCAGTCTGGAAGGCGTAGCCACAACGGTTCAGGGGATCCGCGCAGGCTACCTGAATGGCGACCTCACGTTCAAAGCTGGAATATGGAACGGAAACTTTGACGTCGGCGAATTCGTTGTTCGTGGTACTTTTTTTGAAATTGGTATCCCACTGCCGACCGAAACCGTCAATTTTACGGCGACCCAAAACTTTGGTATCGCTGCCGACGACAACGCGACGGGAACCGGATACCTGATGTTCACTCAGGAATCGGTACACTCGATCGATCCGTCGAACCGATTTACAGTCGTCGTGCCGGACAATGCTGACCACCTCATTGCCGTCCGCCTACTTTCCGACGGGCGATGGCAGTACACCAATCTTAACAATGAGCCCTGGTATGATTTCGTTCCTCGCACCTCCGATGTATTGTTGGCTGAAATTGACTTCGACAACGATATGATCACGAGTTTGGAAGGAACCGAGTTTCGGGTTGAAGGCGTTGCGGCGGGTTATGTGAGCGGCACGCTTGTTTACGTCGCCAATCAATGGAATGGCGGATTTGATGTCGGTGAATTCGATGTCGAGAGCAACGATCCCAGCAACCCTCCACAATACGAATTCACGAAAACGGCGGCCCAACATGAGATCTTGGGAGAGATCATTCCTCAGAATATCGAGCCCGGTGCCCGCCCAATGACGCCGCTCAACTCTGGAGTCGCCGCCGCTGACAGCGCGGTTGGCCAAGGTTACATCATGTATTCGGCGGAAGACGTGAACCAACGATTCCGTGTGATCGATTCGGATAATGCCAATCAGTTTGTCGCAGTTCGCCTCCATGACGGTGTGTGGGAATACACAAACGACGATGTTTTGGGCTGGCTCAGATTTACTCCACAACTGGGCGACATCCTCGTGGCCGAAGTTGAATACGGCCTGGATCTCGTCAGGATGCTGGAAGGCGAACATGACATTGTTGGCGGAATTATCGCCGGCTATATCGGCGGAGACTTGAATATTCAATCGACTATATTCAATCATTGGGGTTCACGCTTTCAGTCCATGGCCGCCAACACTTCATATCCCTCTTCTTCCAATGTCTTTTTGATGGCCTCTGTCTTGCACGCCCCAAGCCTGAAAAAGTAAATTTGCCGGCCTGTCTGTTGGGCCGTCCTACCGACATTGATAATATCTGCGCCCATATCGTTTATAATCTGCAACGCTTTTTTAAAACTGCCCGGTTGATCTCCGATGGCGACATCGATACGGGAGGTTGATGAGAGAATGCCCATCATATCGATAAAGGTTCGCAGGATATCCGTGGCCGTTATAATTCCGGTCAGCCGTCCGTCCTTGACTACCGGCATGCCGCCGATTTTGTGATTGTAGATGAGTTGGGCGGCGTATTCAATATCATCGTCCGGGCTCACCGTGATGGGATCTTTGATCATTAGATCCCGCAGGCTCAGATCCCCCAGCATGGAAGGAATAAGACCCTGCTTCAAATCCGCCAGTGTTATGAATCCCTGGAGTATATTGCCCTTTGAAACCACCGGTAAATGTCGTATCGAATTGATTTTCATCAGCTCGATCGCCTCACTGATGGATGCATCTGCCGTTATGGTAATAGGCTTTAGAATCATCAACGAGCAAATTTTCATGACACGATCCCTTTTGGAATGATGATTGACGAATGACGAATGTTGATTGATGGTCCAGTTAGTTCGCTTCGCTCATCCCGCTTTCAGCGGGAGAATAATGGAATGTTGGGCACGCAGTGAAGTTTTAGCGCTATCTTGGAATGATGGGTTTAAAGAAACCAGTATTCAAAACACATGAACACTTATATTAAGTCTACGCATTTGTAAATATGGTGATGTAGTATTTCACCACGGAGAACACTGAGAGCGCAGAGAAAAGTTTGAAAAGCAATCCTCTGTGAGCTCTGTGCTCTCTGTGGTTTAGCAATAAGTGACCAAAATACGTAATCGAATTTATGAAACAAAGCACTAAGTTAAGATCGGTTGAAACCCTTAAATCGTCGTTCGACATTCGTCAATCGTCATTTCTTCTCCTTCCTGGGCACATAGCTACAAAGCGGTTCTTCTGCGAGAAAATCACCGGTGGCCTCAAAGGCTCTGGCCCGACAACCGCCGCATACCCGTTTAAATTCACAGGGGCCGCACTTGCCTTCGAGTCTGTCATAATCGC
>CAMYNE010000452.1 GCA_947259675.1 uncultured Pirellulaceae bacterium | reverse complement strand
TTCAGTTCGGCGAGCTGTTTATTGAGCTCTTCGATCTCCCGGTCGAGTTTTGCGAATTCGGCGTCACGACCTTGCGGGTAGACGTCAAATTTTGGCTGCTCATCGTTCTTGTCCGTATCGGCCGTTTGATTGAAGAAGTCAAAAAACTCGTAGTATTCCTTTTGAGAGATCGGGTCGTATTTGTGAGTGTGGCATTCGGCGCAACGCAGAGTCAAACCCATCCAAACGTTAACCGTCGTACTAATACGATCCTTGACCGCTACGACTCGAAATTCTTCGTCGCTTGTCCCGCCCTCAGAATTGTTGAGCGTGTTGCGGTGAAAGGCGGTTGCCAGGATTTGGTCGGGTGTCGCCTCTGGAAGCAGGTCGCCTGCGATCTGCTCGATCGTGAACTGATCGTAAGGCATGTTGCCGTTGAATGCTCCAATCACCCAGTCTCGCCAAGGCCAGATGGTTCGATGCTTGTCTTCCGCATAGCCGATCGTATCGGCATAACGAGCGATATCCAGCCACATCGCCGTCCAGTGCTCGCCGTAAGCTGCTGAAGCCAATAATTCATCGACGATTTGATTGTAAGTTGCGTCCGTCGGTGAGCTGGCAAATCGCTCAACCATTTCTAATGAAGGCGGAAGGCCGGTTAGATCGAGAGCCAGTCGTCGAATCAGCCTTCTTGGATCCGCGTCGGGCGAAGGGCTTAAATTTCGCTCAAGGAGGCTGGCGCAGACAAAGCGATCAATTTCGTTACGCGACCAGCTGGAATGGGGCTCATTTAACTCAGGCGGCTCAGTCTTTTTTGGTGGGACGAAAGACCAGTGAGTTTGATAGTTTGCCCCTTCCTTGATCCAGTTTCGAATCAGCTCAATTTCATCCTTGGAAAGCGGATCACCATGTTCTGGAGGCGGCATGCGATCGTCTTCGTCTTCCGACATGATCCGAAGAAAGATTTCGCTATTTTCGGGATCGCCCGGCTCAATTACATCGACAGCGTCCTCTGCCATATCAATCCGAAAGCCAGCTTGCCTTTGCGCGTCGTCGGGACCGTGACATGCGATGCAGTGTTTAGACAGGATCGGGCGAATCTGCTTATTGAAATCAACTTCGTCGCAGAACCCGTTTCCCGTACAGACGAATAAGTAGCTGGTCAGCAAAAGATGCAAGCCTGCCAAACTTCTGATTCTCATTCGTAAACTCAACATTCGCGAATTCTTCATCTGAACCCGTTCAGGAAAATCGTTTAACCGCGAGGGCATCGCCCCGCACGGCCCGATGGGCACGCGGTTAAACGAAAACATGGCACAGTCAACCAGGCTCCGAGATGACTTTTCCGTTGTTCGATTTCTCATTGGACAACATTGTTGCAGCCGAAATTTCCGCTAAAGAGTCGATACTACGAATTACTCAATTCGACTTGGAATCTGTAAGCTTTTCATTGTAGCAGCCATCGACCAAAAACGGGACATCCGCGGACAAACTGACCGTCGCGCTTTATCGCGCGTTCTGCAACATTTCCCGAATCTCGGGGAACGGTGCGTCGGTATCGCCGATTTTGGCACGTAGTTCATCGAGTTGAGCCCGCAAGTCTTCGATCGTACTGGCGTAGGTGGGGTCATTAATGGCGTTGTTCATTTCATGCGGGTCGGACTTGAGATCGTAGAATTCCCAATAAGGCTCGGTCGATTGATAGCTGTTGGGATTCCAAAACCATTTGTCGTTGAGTCGGCGACCGTAAAAGAAAATCAATTTTTGATCTTGAGTTCGAATACCAAAGTGAGCTGGGTTGTCGTGATGTGCCATGTGCATCCAATAACGATAGTAGGAGGCAGTTGGCCAGTCATCAGGCGTCGTCCCTACCAGGTTTTGGACGAAACTTCGACCTTGCATAGCTGACTGTGGTGGCAGTTTTGCGACAGATTCCCTGGCTCCCGCGAGTTCCAACAGCGTCGGAGCGAAGTCAACGTTGTTGATCATATCTTCGTTTACCGTTCCTCCGTTAAACCTGGCCGGAAATCGGATGATAAAGGGCATCCGCAATGATTCTTCGTACATCCAGCGTTTGTCGATATAGTCGTGCTCGCCCAACATGAAACCTTGATCGGCGGTGTATACGATGATCGTGTTTTCCAATTCGCCCGTTTCCTCCAAATATCGAATCAGTCGCCCCACGTTGTCATCGACACCTTTGACACAGCGAAGGAACTTCTTGAGATAGCGCTGGTAGGACTGAGTTGTATAGTCTTCGTCGCTCAGTTTTTTGTCGACAAACATGTGCTGTCCCATGTTTCGTCGCTTGTTGCGTTTGGAAACACTTGTGCCATAGGCTGCTCGATCAATGGGACCGTGATTGCCGTGGTTTCTCAGGCTGTCGGGTTCCGGGATGTCTACGTCGTCGTACAAAAAATCGTATCGTTCGGCGTTTTCAAAATTGTCATGTGGCGCCTTGAAATGATGCATCAGAAAGAACGGTTTTTCTGTTTGCCTTCGCTCTTTCAGCCAGTTAAGTGAGATGTCGGTAATGGCGTCTGAAGAGTGTTTTTTCACTCGTTTCGTGTTCTTGGGCCATGGCAAAGGGCCGCGGACCCGAAATTCAGGATTGTGATACCAGCCTTGCCCCGGAAGCACCGAGTAAAAGTCAAACGTGGCGGGTTCGGCGGCAAGATGCCATTTTCCTACGATCGCTGTTTCATAACCAGCTTCCTTCATCAGTCGTGAAAGTGTCTGCTTCTCGACCGGAATCCTGCCGATCAGCGTATGCACGCCGTTCTTGTGCGAATACTGGCCCGTCATGATCGTGGCGCGACTGGGCGTGCAGATACTATTGGTGCAAAAACAGTTTGCCAGTCGTACACCCTCCGAGGCCAGTCGATCAATGTTGGGAGTTGGATTAAGCGGAGCAAGGCGACTGCCATACGCCCCAATCCCCGTCGCCGCGTGATCATCGGACATAATGAACAGAATGTTTGGCTTGCGTAGCGTTAGCAGTTTGTCGTTGGGCGCCTCAGATATCACAAGATTGCGAAAGCGAAATTCTTGTGGCCGGTCATTTTTGTGCAACTGCAGCCCGATGGGAGATGGCTGGAGCATTTTGGCGCTATCAGTAAAGTCCATCGCCAATTGTCCGTTGACGACCTGCCGAATTCGATTTCCGGTAACCAGGATTTCGACGCGATTCCAATCACCGACGTTCTCGGCCGCGACCCTGTATTGGCCTCGATGATTCGCCGGATAAGTTCGATTGCGCCGATACGCATCCCAAATCCCCCAGTCATTGCAGACCATGATCAGTGGGCCTTTGAAACCCCATCGATTTTCACCTACGTCCGTGAAGCGTTCTC
>CAMYNE010000451.1 GCA_947259675.1 uncultured Pirellulaceae bacterium | reverse complement strand
CTGGATTTGCGCGAGGTAGCAGCCCTGCGGAAAAAAATCCGTCCGCGAGTCTCATGGAACGTCATTTTCATGAAAGCGTACGCGCTGGTCGCCAGGGAAAAACCCGAGCTGCGCAGCTGTTATGTCGCTTATCCATGGCCTCATCTCTACGTTCACGAGCACAACGTGTGCATGATCACGGTGGGCCGCGAATATCGCAGTGAAACTCGGTTGTTGTTTGCGCGATTCAATAATCCGGACAAACTGCCGCTGGAATTGCTGGAAAAACAGCTGGATGGTTATCGAGACCGGCCGGTTGAAGATTTTAAACAGTTCCGCCACCAAGTCAGTTTTGCGAAAGTTCCTTCGATCGCGCGGCGTCTGATCTGGTCATTGATGTTTAATTGGTGTCCCCGCAAGAAATCGAGCAACATGGGGACGTTTGGCATGAGTTTATCCACGTACAAGGGTAGTTGTTCAGACAAGTTGTTGGGGCCCGGGACGGGATTGATCGGCGTGGATCTACTGCCGCGAAAAGGCGTGAGTCGGTTTTTGTTTACATTTGACCACCGAATCCTGGACGGAATTCCGGCCGTTGAAGTCGTTGATCAGGTTTACAAAGCCATCAATGGCCCCATCAAGAATGAGTTGCAAGCCATGATTGCTCGTCAAGTCGCCGCGAATTCGAATTCGAAAAATTCGATAGCGGACGATTCGGCGCAAGCCGCCTGATGGCGAACCGTTTGGTGCCGCCGTGCTATTTGGCCGCCGTGCTATTTGGTCGCGCGGGCCTAGTACTACAGCGCAGAGTTGGTATTTGAGAAATTGATTAGATTTGGGAAACTATGTCATTCATGCACAAGGAGGTGCTTCCATGGATGGTACTTGGATTCGTCAAATGAAACCAGCTTTGACCCGTTATCTGAATCGTTTCTCAGATTGTTTTAGCCGAAAAGACACCCGCGCGCATATGCCGACTTATGTGGAGGGTCAGCTTTCGAATCTGGATCGTAAGAGTGTTGAGCCGATTGCGTTGGCCGCAGGCGTTCCGGTTCGAACGTTGCAGGAGTTTTTGGCTCAATATGCTTGGGATGAAGATGCTGTACGTGATCGTCTTCAGCAAATGGTGGTCAAGGAGCGCGGTAGCAAGCAAGCCATCGGTGTGTTCGATGAAACGAGTGATGTGAAGAAAGGCATCAAGACGCCGGGCGTCCAACGTCAGTGGTGTGGCAAGGTTGGCAAGACCGACAACTGCATCGTGACGGTCCACCTGGCCTTTGCCCAAGAAGACTTCCACTGTCTGCTCGATGGTGAATTGTTTCTTCCCGAAAGCTGGTCCGAAGATCGTCCGCGATGTCGAAATGCGGGGATTCCTGACGAGATGGTTTACCGACCCAAGTGGAAGATCGCACTGGAACTTTACGACCGCGCAATTGCTAACGGGCTGGAGTTTGAGTGGCTCACGTTCGATGAAGGCTATGGCGCCAAAGGCCCGTTTTTATTGGAATTGGATAAGAAAGACCAGTTGTTTATCGGCGAAGTACCCACCACGATGACCGGCTGGTTAAAGAAACCAAAAGTCGAACTGCCGCCGAAGGATCCTCGTCCCGGACGACCGCAGAAAGGCGTGAAGATCGCCAAAGACAACCCTAAAGCTCAACCGTTCAAAAAGCTTCTGCACGAGTCACCCAAGTTTACCAATCAGCAGTGGGAGCGTTACCGTGTCAAAGATGGCGACAAAGGGCCGATGGTCTGGGAAGTGAAGCACTCAATGATCTATCGCCCCGACGGCAAAACGGTTTCGAGTAAACGTTGGCATCTATTGATCGCCCGCAATCCACTCAAACCGGAAGAAGTGAAATACTTCCTCAGCAATGCCCCGGCGACAACGAGCGTTCAGAAATTACTGCTGGTCGCGTTCAGCCGCTGGCACGTTGAGCGATGCTTTCAAGATCAAAAACAGGATATCGGCCTGGATGCCTGGGAGGGCCGAAAGTACCTCGGACTCAAACGGCACCTGATCCTGTCGAGTGTCAGCTACCTGTTCCTGACGATGATGCGAGAAAGACTTGGGGGAAAAAAAATCCGGGTTCACCGTCTATCAAATTCACGACGCCGTGTCGGCATTGGTGCAGAGTTGGTGGCTTAACGGCCGCGCATCGACGGCACTGTTGGATCGTGTTGCAACGGCGATTGAATACCATCAACAACGCAACGCAATCGCAACCTTCTTCCACACCAAAAGAACTCGCAAAAAACTTCGGCAAATCGGCATCAAACTTACTAAAATTAAAACTTGCAAATGGGACTCGACCTAGCGCTGTAGTACTAGGTTCTACCCTTTAAAGGCGTTTTATCATCATTCTGATTGATGCGATTTGGATCATTGCAAGGTAGCATTCTACGTTCTTGTCATATCTTGTGGCGATCCTTCTTGATTCCTTGAGCCAGCCAATGACGCGTTCGACGATGTTTCGTTTTTTGTAAAGCTTTGCCGGAAATCGTTGCTGTTGTTTTTCGTTGGAGCGTTTAGGAATCACGGGCTTGATACCTTTGGCGGTCAAATCACTACGGGTTGCTTTGGCACTGTAAGCCTTGTCGCCAGCGATGGCCCGCGGCCGCCTGTCCATACGATGCGTACTCAGGGGAATTGCATTGAGCAGATTTTTCAGTTCGGGAGTTTCACCGCTTTGCCCTGGCGTGGCGGTGACCGCTAACGGGATTCCTTTGGCGTCAGTCGCGATGTGAACTTTAGTTGAGTACCCACCCTTGGATCTTCCAAGAGCGTTTTTCCGGGCGTTTTGTTCAGAATTGAGAGCTCCCAGTCGTGCGCCGGAGGCAACGCGGTGAGCACGAATAACACTACTATCAACGCACCATAAGGAACGATCGATGTTTCCCAGTGCATCGAGACGATGAAGAAGTCGAGCAATGATTCGCGTCCACAATCCCTCCTGCGTCCAGCGATAGAACCGGTTGTAGATTGTCTTGGCGTTCCCAAATTCGCAAGGAACATCTTTCCAGCGGCCACCACTGCAAAGCACCCAAAGAATCCCATTGATCACTTGACGATGAGATTTCCACGGACGTCCCGCTTTGCCAGTATGTTCCGCTGGCAAGAAAACTCGGATTGATTTCCACTCCCGATCTGTCAAATTGTGATCCGACATCTGGCTTCCTCCTTGAATACCGTGAGAAGTAATCTTGAAGGTTGTCAGGTGTCCTTTTTCAACGCCAGATCATTTAAAGGCCAGTGCCTAGAGCGTTTTACGGATTGATGTTCGTGAAATGGTTAGAATTTTATTAAGTTGCATGAAATCAAGGAGGATTTCCATGCAAAGGATTAGGGTAACACC
>CAMYNE010000450.1 GCA_947259675.1 uncultured Pirellulaceae bacterium | reverse complement strand
ATGGCGAAACCAAGCAAGCCAAAACCGGCCAGCACGAATAGACTGAAATGTTCGGTATAACTCAGATATTTCAGTTCACTGACTTTGGTTCTTTCCATCTGATCGATCTCGCCATAAATCTCAGCCAGTGCATCTTTGTCGACGGCCCGGAAATATTTTCCATCGGTCTCGTCGGCGATTTTTTGAAGCGTCTTTTCATCAATTTCAACGGGCTGGGCGACCATTCTCTTACGACCAAATACGGAGACGGAAGGATAAGGGGCCATCCCGTTGGTGCCGACCCCGATCGAGTAGACTTTGATGTCATACTGTTTGGCAAGTTCGGCGGCTTTGATCGGATCGATGACGCCCGCATTGGTAACTCCATCGGTCAACAGAATCGCGACTTTTGATTTGGCTTTGCTCCGGCGAAGTCGTTCGACGGCTAGACCTAAACCGTCACCAACCGCCGTTCCGTCTTCGGATCGGATCGACACAATCTCGAGGTCTTTGACAATATTGGCCAGGTTGCCGTGATCCAGCGTCAATGGGCAGACGCTGTCAGCATAACGGGCAAACGTTACCAAACCCAATAGATCATCGGGACGCCCCTTCCCGGCGGTTGTGCCTTCACCAAACACAAAGTCGGTAAACACGTCTTTGACAACGCTCAGTCGGTTGATCGAACGGTCGTCTTTGACAAGATCTCTCGCGTCCATTGACGAAGACAAGTCGACCACCATCATGATCGCGATTCCGTCTCGATTAACCCGTGTTTCACTTTGTGGTGTCCTTGGCCGCGCGAGCCCGATGACCAACGCAGCGAACGAAATAGCCAACAACAACGGAGGCAAGATCGAGAGCCGTTGCCGCAAGCTTCGCGGCGTGTGGGCAAACAGTTCGACCGACGAAAAACCCAGGATCGAAGTCGAACGGGTGGTCAACCAAATTATGAGCGGCACCAGTCCTAACAAAATGAGGAACCAGGGATCGCAAAATTCCCAATCAAACATTTGCTTCCTCCCGCTCGGACGAATTCCCAATTGACGATAGGGCGAGCCCATCCGTGTCATCGGAAGAAACCTGAATCAAAGGTGCGTTTTCACGAGTATCTTCCAGAAATCTGATCGCCACATCGCGGGATTTTTCGATTTCGTTAGCGTCGGCACGGACACCCGCAAACTTGACCAAGTCGGCTTGTTTCAAGAACCCACGCAGCAGCTTTTGGTGTTCATTGGAAAGTTCTCGCGATTTTGCTGCCAAGACGAGAAATTCTTCGGTGGTCAAATCAGGCGCGTGTAGATCGAATCGGTCTTCCAGATATTTGCGCACGATCGACGAAATAGAGACGAAAAACTGTTCGATGCCGCTTTCGTTTCCCGGCAGGCCGCTCGAGAGCAGTTGATCCAACTTGCGTCGGGCAATTTCATAGGCACTTCGCCGAATCACCCGCTTTCTGTGACCGCGCAAATAAACCCAAACGGCAACAGCTAAGCCAATCAAAAGCAAGCCACCGAGGATCAACCAGACTAATGACGAAGTTGTCAGTTCACGCGGCGGTTCGAGTTTGCCCATTGGCGGCTTAAGCTCATTCGCGGCTCCACGCGGCAAAACCGATTTGACACTGAAGTCGATTCGGTCAGTCAGAATTTCGAAAGCGTCCGCGTCATCGGGAGTTGGTTTCTTTCCCGCCCGGTTGTCGATGAATTCGACAAGGATCGGAGTGATCGATTGCTCACCAGAGAGATACGGTTGGAGAGTATACCGTTGAGTCACAACGATTGAGCCATCATCGGCAATGTGCTGTCTGGGTACGAAGTCAAGGATCGAGTACCGGCTTAGCGCTTCGCCAAACTCGGGCATCAAAACTTCAACATCCGCGGGGTATTCGGCTTTAATTTCCAGCTGAATTTCGTCTCCGATGGTCGGATTTTCCGGAGTCAAAGTGGTTGTCACTTTGACCGGACCGAGTTCGTTAACCTTTTTGATTTCAGTTGCGTCGGCTCGGGAGTTAACTAACAGTCCCAGGACGGTGAACAGAAAAACAATTGCCAAACAGTTCAAACGAACTCGGTTAGCGATAGGCTTAGCGAAAAACCATTTCATCGGCCATGTCTCCTTTCTCTCATACGAAAGAACTGAGCCAATGGATCGACGACGGAGCCAGATGCATCGATGTGGATAAAGTCAATTTTGGCACTGCGAAACCTCTGCTCCAGATCCTTAATGCGTTGCTGCGTCTGTTTGCGAAAGTGTTTTCTTGCTGCCGAGGAACCTGAATCCACTTGCAGCATGGCTCCGGTTTCCGGATCGAGCACGTTAAGCAGACCGACGCTCGGAATTTCAAGTTCTCTTGGGTCAGTGATCAACACTGCAATGACGTCGTGTTTGCGACTGGCCATTTGCATCGAACGCAGGTAGTCGTCGTCAAAAAAATCGCTCACCACGAAACAGACCGTTTTTCGATGAGTCACAGACAGCAGGAATTCCATGGCTCCCGCAATGTTGGTCGATTGACGCCCGGTCCGCCACCACGAACGTCGCTTTCCAAACGGCAGCCATCGTAAACGACGTTGTTTCTTGGGACGCCCGTTATTCCCGGCAACGGTCGACTCGTGAGTCAGGACTTCTCGGACGACACGGAGCGAGTGTTTCTGACCCTTGCGAGCAGGAATGTATTGTTCGATTTCTCCGTGAAACAACGTTAACCCAACTTTGTCGTCGTTTCGAGTCGCTGAAAACGCGAGTAAAGCGCACAGCTCAGCAGCTGCTTCACGCTTGGAACGTTTCGAGGAACCAAAATCCTGGGAAGCCGAGATGTCAGCCATCAGCATGAGCGTGAGTTGTCGTTCCTCCACGAACCGTTTGATGTACGGCGCACCCATTCGAGCGGTCACCTTCCAGTCAATCATCCTGATTTCATCGCCCGGAACGTAAGGCCGCACTTCGTCAAATTCGACACCGCGCCCCTTGAACACCGACACATATTGACCCGCCAGGACGTCAGCGACTTGACGACCGGTTCGAATTTGTATTTCTCGAACACGTTGGATGATATCTTTGGCGAGCATTTGGTTTTGTGTTTTAAGTGGCTCCAGCCTTACTCGTACTCGTAGTCGTACTCTTAGTCTTGGTTAGTCTTGGTCCTACCTTACCCTTTGCCAGGCCGAAACCGAAACCGACTACGATTACGATTACGACTACGACTAGGATTAATTAAGATTAAGATTAAGATTTCGATGAGCTATTTCCCTATGGCACCGGGACATGATCGAGGATCTTTTGCACGACATCGTCATTTGTTTTTCCTTCAGCTTCCGCTTCGTAAGTCAAGATGACTCTATGCCGCAGGATTTCCATCGCGATACT
>CAMYNE010000449.1 GCA_947259675.1 uncultured Pirellulaceae bacterium | reverse complement strand
AAAAATCAAAGAATAACCGGTAGAGTGGATCTCCGGCACCATTGTCCGCAGGGAATGATCAGGTTTCTCAAATATGCACAGTTCGTGTCCAAACTGCGATGCTCGATTGAAGGATTTCGAGTTTTCGTGTGACCGCTGTGGATGGAGTCTTGACCGCACAGAAATACCATCGCAGTCATTGGTGCAGTCGGAAGAAGATTTGGATAGCCAGCCCACTGAAGTGGATCTTTTTCTCGACCATGCTCGTGATTCGATTGACGACGGAGATTTTCCTGATGCGATCAAGTTTCTGAATCGTGCCATCGTTGACGCACCGCCCGAGCGACTTTCAGAGTGCTTTTCTCTGAGAGGTTACGCGCATCTCAAAAATGGCGATTTTGAATTGGCCGAAAACGATTGCACGGAGGCGATTGACCGACATTGGTCGGAATCGCAGACATTCGCATGGCGCGCGGCCGCCCGGGGCGAGCAGGACAAATGGCGATCGGCATTTGATGATCTGGGAGAAGCTTGTCGAATCGCCGGCAATCAACGAGATCCCTATTTGCAACTCATCCAGTCGTATACGGGTGTCGCGAGCGCGCACTTTCGCGAGTTGATCAAGGATGGCCAGGATGACGCCGACATGTTTTTCGATCGGGGTTGGGTCTATTTTCGATCGGCTAACTATGCCAAGGCGCAACGCGATTTTGAACTTGCACTGGAATTGGATTCTGGACATCCTTGGGCCTCGCTGGGACTGGCGAAATCGAAATTGGTCAGCCAGAAATTGGACAAGGAACTGCTCCTGGAAATTATCGGCCGATGTGAAGTTGCAATGGGTGGTTCGGCGGATTGCCAGCGAGAGGCATTGAAAATCTGCGCCAAAGCAAATCACCAGTTCGGTCATCTGGCAAGGGCGTCGAAAGATCTCATGAAATTATGTGAACTTGCCGAAAATAACGCGCGGCTATTGATTGAGTGTGGAGAGCTTCGCCAGCAGCTCGGTGATAACGTAGCGGCGATTGGCGATTTTTCGGAGGCGATGGAAGTTGACCCGGATCAGACGTTCGCACTCCAGCGGCGCGGCGACTGTTACGCAGCGATCAGAAACTATCGCTTGGCGATCGACGATTACACGAAATTCCTGCGCAGTTTTCCAGACGACTTGTCGGCGCGAGTTAAACGCGGCCAGGTTTATTCAATGTCGGGGCGCCCCGACCTTGCCCTCAACGACTTTGACCGGGCGTTAAGTGATGATCGGACTTGTTGCGACGCTTATCTCGGGCGGAGCAATATTTTCCTTCAACGTAACCAGCTTGATCAAGCGTTGACCGAATGTGAGAAAGCCGTTCGCTTGGATAACCAGCGGCCTGAGGCCTTCGAAACCCTGGCAGAGATCTATTTCAAGCTTTGCGACTACGGACGGGCGATTGAAGAGTTTGGTCGCGCCATTCGGTTAGCCGGCGATCCTAACGACAAGGCTCAGTATTTGTATCGCCGCGGAGCCGCCCAATACGAGTTGGATGATTTTGCAGCGGCGTTGATTGATTTTCGCCAGGCATCCAAACTCCGTCCCAATCATGCCGGAACGATGATTTGGAACGCTGCGGCCTGCTCCCGGCTGGAGAAGTGGCCGGAGGCAATTCTCGGTCTGCAGGAGGCAATTACGGTTCGACCGTCAGCGTCCGTGCAATACCAATCACTGGGAAAACCGGTTGCGCAGCGGGCGATTGAATATTTTCGGCACCAGCTGCAACGCGGTCACAAGGACGCCGAAATCTACAGCAGCCGCGGACTGGCCTATCAGTTTATCGGCGAAAACGATCAAGCGATCGCTGATTTTACCGCGGCCCTTGAACTTCGACCGGACCACGTTGAAACTTTGGTCCGTCGGGGCCAGACCTATGCCAAATTAGGCGACCATCAGGCAGCGATCGATGATTTTCGGAAAGTCATTCATGTAGACGAATCCAATCATTGGGCTCGATTCTGTCGCGCGCTTTCTCGCGCGGCGACTGGTGACACTTCAAAAGCGCTTCAGGATGTCGTCAAGGCCATCAAAATGTCCCCGCGGCACCCACGCTATCATGTGCTTCACGCAGAACTCTTGCAGAAGTCAGATGCGGTAAGAAAACGCGGCGATTGGACAAAAGTTGTCAAAGCGTACGACCGTGCAATCCGGATCGATTCAGCAGACGCGATCACACACCAAAGACGCGCAGCAGCACATGCTCACTCGGGCCAAGTGCTTGAAGCGATCCATGACTTTACGAGAGCCTTGGAACTTGATCCAAAGAATTCCGATATGCTCGTTCAACGCGGCCACGCCTATCTGAAAAATGAACAACGCGAACAGGCGCTTGAAGATTTTGAATTGGCTCTGACGCGGAATCCGAAACATGCGAAAGCGTATTCTGGCCGAGCCACGGTTTTGATCAGTCAAGACCGTTACGAGTATACGTTGATTTGGCTGACCAAAGCCATTCATCGTTTCAAGGCCCCTGGCGATCTGGCCGAGATCATTTTTGCTCGAGGCAAGGTGTTTTATCAGATGAAGCGATTTCAGCCCGCGATCGCCGATTTTTCAACCGTATTTGCATTGATGCGCAATGAACGGAAAAAGCTCGTGGCAGCAACCCTGGCACGCGGCATCGCTTTGGTGCAACTTGAAGAATTCGAAAATGCAGCAAGAGATTTTGACCTCGTACTGAAGATAAACCCGAACTTCCAAGCAGCGCAGATCGCTCGCAAATGGTTGCAGGATCGCGATCAGCAGCGTCCTTCCATGTTCAATTCTCCTGAGCAATTGATTCGACCGACGAAACCGGCTGTCGTTGCCGATCCGCTTGAAGTCAAAAAAGATAATTCGAACTGGAAAGCCGAACCTCCGTACAATTCCTGGATTCTTCGAATTAAGGGACCCAAAGAGTTTGGCCCAGTACCCAAGGAGACCCTGGATATTTGGGTCTCGGAAGGTCGAATTGACAAGGGAATGAAACTGTTGCGGGCGGATTGGTCCAAGTGGAAGAGAGCTCAGATCGTGTACGATGAAATCGAACAACGGCTGGAGGCCCAGAACGTGTTTCCAGGCGTCGAAACGCGGCGAACTGCATCGACCAACGGCTCCGGCACTGAAGTTTCTCCCGTTGCTGACGTGTCGTCGTCCGGCGAAATACCAGCCGTAGGTGACGTGCAAGTGCCTGATGTTGAGACTCCTCCGGCAGATTGAGAAAATTATCGCCAAACTTCGATTGGCATGGTATCGGTTAGCCCCATGACTTTGGCTTTTTCTGAGAGAAGCCGTAACGCACATTTGCCCTCTTCACCAAGATCGATTGTCCATTGATTGACATATAGCTCGACATG
>CAMYNE010000448.1 GCA_947259675.1 uncultured Pirellulaceae bacterium | reverse complement strand
ACCGAATCGCCCGGATGATCGGCCAGTTTGATCAACGACAAAATAATCTGTACCGCCGCCGAATCGGAAAGTCGATTGCCGCCGCGTTCTTCGCTGGCGCGGATTCCCAGGTCACGTAAATAATTAACGATCATGGCAACCGCCGAATTCCTGCGAACCAGAACGCCAATCGAAAACTGCTGAGTGTCGGTCTGGATTTCGGCGATTTGCTCAGCCGCGTATCGATAATTGGCGACAGACGGACTTTCGTGTTCTCGTTTGTCGCGCGACGTCATCAATCGGACAAATCCCGGAAGTTCTTTGGCGGTTTCGGGATCGCCATTGAGGAATTTCAATTCAGCGAGTGTATCCAAATAGCTGGAATTGTTTGGCCTTAACGATACGGCAATACCGGAGTGGTACTGCGAATAGTCGAGCCGTCTTTTGCTAGAAGCGCAGAACCACGCATAATTGTTGTGGTGGAGGGGACTATCTGGGTAACGGATCAACGTGGCGACGTAATAATCGGCCACTGCCTCAAACAGATCATTGGCTTTAAGGGTTTCGCCCAGCTCATCAAATAACGGAATTAGATTTTCTCCGATTTCCGGATCACCTGGGCGAAACTTGTCGAAGTCTTTTAAAAGCAGATAGGCCTGATCCACATTCCCGGATTTGAGTTCAGCGACGGCCAAGTTGAGTTGAACTCGGCCTGCAGTATTGGCGATGGAGAGACTATTGCTGGATCGAGTCGAGGCAAAGCGGTTGAACAATTCAATCCGCAAATTGTTGGCCGCCTGCCGAGGCGAATCTTCTTCCTGGGATGCGGCCAAAGCCTGACGATAATATTCATTCGTCAACAACGATCCTTTTGTGCCATGCACGGATACATTGAGCACAGGCTCAAGCCATCGGATTTTCTTGTTCCGTTCGAATTGGTCGACCACCTGGTCGGTGCGATAGCTTTCAAGCCAAGCTCCATAGGCGATCAGCTTTCTCTGCCTTGATTTTTCCGGATCTCCGAGAATTTCGAAACACTCCGCAGCAGCCCGAGCCGAATAAGTTGTTGCCGTCGAACTGGCAGACCGCCTCCAAAGTCGCTCATATAGCTCAAGGGCCAGTTCATAATCGCCGACTTCCATGGCAATGTCGGCGAGCCGGGTCTCCGCATAATAGCTGCCATCTCGAGCCGCCGCCTTCAGGTATCGACGGCTCGCCTCCGAATCGCCGTTATAAAAAAGCGTCATCGCAAACTGGTAATTGGTGACACTTCGCTTGGTCGAACTGGCATTGGAGAGCGTCGAATCCACAAGAGAAAATACGGACTTCAAGTCGAGGGGTTCGGATTCCTGCTGGAGTGGTGAGTTGACGATTCTCGCGACATACCTGGCTCGCTGCAGCAAGTCCCCATACTCATCCTTCAAATTCAGGAACCAGAATTGGAAATTGCTGTATTTATAAGGAAACATCACCCGGAAAGCGTCCAAATACTCGTCCTCCTGAAATCGGTCTTCAAGCAAGTTCCAGGCTTCTTCGTAAGCACCCAAATCAATCAAGACACTCAGGATCTCGGTTCGTTTTTCGTAGGATCCAGGACTCGTTTGTGTGATCGTGTCGGCGATGGCGCGCAAGTGAAAGACAGCTTCGTCAGTGAAACCGAGGCTCCCCAGGTGGGAGGCTGCTGTGACGCCCAAATCAAAAATCGTGGCGGCTTTTGCATCAACTTTATCTTCGTCGATCGTGGGAATACCAATCTGTTTGTGGAGCGTTCGATTGATGCCTTTTTTACCTGTCGCTCGAGCGTACTGTTTGAAAATTGAGTCGAGCTGATTCGCTAGGCGTTGAAACCAAATCAGGCGTTGATCAATCTGATCGGTAAGCCCAACCGCTTGAAGCGCGTCTTCATTTCTCTGGAGAAAAACGTAAAGTTGGAAAATACGGTTTCGCGGTTTGAGATTCAAATGTTTTTCGGCTTCTTGCCAGTTCAGGGTTGCCAGCAATACATCGACCAGTTCAGATTCAGGATCGGAATCGTCATTCGCGGCAGGTTGTTTTGCCATTTCTGTTAGTTGGTCAATCGCTTTTTTGTACTCGACGCTGTTGCCGGCGAAATAATGAGCCAAGGCGATTTGTGGCAAGCGTGCCAAAACCGTCTCGTCATCGCCAGCGACCTTTTCTTGTTTCAGTACCAGTCGATCTGCAACCGCGGCCCAGTTTCCAGATTCCATGTCCATTCCGTTAATCAGGCGCAGGCGTTGAGCCGGATCCGAAATTTTTCTGGCATAGATTAACGCGTCATTTCTTTTATTTGCGATGCGAAGCATTCTCGTGATCTGCAACAAGTCCCGTTTGTATTGATCGCGGGCAGTTTTTGCCGCTTCGTCTCCCGGCGTCGAGTTGGGAGGAGCTTGATCGGCGACCCGCGGTTGGGGAGTTTCTTGCGGGTGCTCCGATTCGTATCCGGTGATCCGCTCTCTTAAGGCTTCGATTTTGTCGTCAAATTTGTTTTGCAGAATCGAGTAGAAAATACACAGTTGATGATCGAATTTCCAAGTGATGTCGTGAGTCAAGATCTTATCAAGCGTCTCCCATTTTCCTTGTAGCGCAAGCCGGTAAACCGTCCTGTCGAGCTCGATTTCATCTTCGTAAAGTTCACGTTGTTCGTCCGGGTTTTTCAAGTCGTTGAGCAAATCAAAAATCAACTGATAATTTTGTTGCCGTTCCAGGTTTTGGATGATCTGCGCGCGAACGTCAGGTTCGCCATTCTTGAAATACAAGACCATCAGCGCGGTAGAGCGAGGCGTCGACGAATCAACTCCAACTTCCATTACGTCAAGCATACTTCTGACCCGCTTAACGACTTCGGGATCCGGGTGACTCAAGGCCTCTTCCAGCGATTTCACAACGATCGGCCCGAATCTCCACAGTTGCTCGGTGGCAAATTGTCGTTCGGCGAATGAAGACGAGCCAAGTTGTTCGATGAGTTTATGAATTTCGTCACTGTCGGCTGATCCAACGTCAGAATTGGATTGCCGTTTTTTTTCGGTATCGTTTTCGACATCGGTGACAGGGGAATTGATCTCAGATGTTGGCGAGTCTGTAAAAGTGGCTTGACCATACAGCATCAGGCCTTGCAACCAGACTTGAGCCAAAGTGGCGGCGAGGATCAGCAGGAAGTATCGGATTTTATTCGCAGGCATTTCATTTGATTGGGGCAAAAAGCGTTGCTTACCGACATTGTACCGTGATTGCCTCATCAAGGCTTGCCCAATTGGATTCGTATTGATCTGGCCCGCGAGATCCATTTGGACTAGCATTCGCCAGAATTTTTCCGTGCATTCGGTCACAGACAGCCCGAAAAGACGGTTTC
>CAMYNE010000447.1 GCA_947259675.1 uncultured Pirellulaceae bacterium | reverse complement strand
GTTCCACCCCAGAATTGAGTGTATTCGCCCGTTGCCGCAACTGCCGTTTCATAGGTTCTTAACTGCGTACCAAAGGGAGGGGCGAATCCCGGATCGTTTGGTCCCGGCGAGACGTTTGAGTCGGAAATGTTGCCGACCGGTGCTCGAGCCCCAAATTCCGGTTCGTGGTCATCATCCCCATGACCATCATGATCGGAGTCAAGATCATGTTTGGCATGCCCATAGAGCAACTTACCTGTGTCGCTATAAACTGCTTCCGCATAATTCGCATTGTCGATATTTGCGATTAAATCCTGTTTGAAGTAGCTCATATACAGATCAGATTGCAGGTGGAAATACGGATCGACGTAGTATTGTCCATCGGGAGAAAGAACCTGAGCATGGAATCCGTGGTCGGTGTAATCTAATCGGATCGTGGCGGCAGGCTGATCGATGCCCTGACCACGATAGGTCTTGATGTTGGGAAATTCAGCGGCGAGTTCCGCAGCCATGATCGGAGATTCAACAATTGCAAACCGCTCAAAGCCACCGTCCGGAGTTGGCACGTTTAAGACGGCTGCGTTCGCTTCAAAGCCAGGTGTAAACTCAAGCGGTGCCGAGTGAGCAGTTTTGAAAAATTCGTTTTCCTGCAAGTCGTACAAACCAAAATTTTCGGCTTGGATTAAATTGCGACCGACGGAAACCGTTACAACATCTTGATCAAGTTGATGCCAGACGTTGTCAACCGAAACGCCCAAAATGCCGGCAGCCAACATTTGTCGTGGTTCCAATGTTTGATATTCGCTGGCGCGATTGGCGGGATCGAATGAGGGGCGATTTTTGAATACGGATTTCTGTTTTCGCCTGCGGTAACTCAACATTGTGGGCCTCAATTATTGGTCCAAGGGGCTTTAGTCATTAGAAAAGAAAACCGCTGAGGAACGATCAGCGGGGTTGACAAGGTTGGTTTCACAGTAAGGAAGATTAACAAGAAATTCCGATTTGTTCAATCAAATTGCATCGTTTTTAGCCTGCAGCCGGGGTGTTTTCTTGAAGAACTCCTACAAAAGACCCCGTCCCCGTGACGCCAAAATGATTAAAAGCCGGGTCAGCGTATTTGTGTTTTCCAGTGACGGTTGAAACAGGCCAAAAGTCGCAAAAACACTGATAGATTGCAAAACTTGTTAAATCCTCGAAAACAAACTACAAATTGCGAGCGATCGTCAAGCTGGCTCATCGTACCGCACATCTTGTCGTCCCAGATTTCCGTCGGGCTTGTCCCGATCGGGATCAACAACTGGATGGCTACTACCTTCGCCCCAAGAAAAACTATTCTGTCCAAAAGCAAGCTCTCCGTCCGGCTTTTCCGCGTCGGCAGCCACGAGGGTACGACCACGACGCGATTCGACAGGTAGTGAATGAGGCGTGAAAGAGTCGTTGCTTCCGCCGGGACAAGCCCGCAACGGAGAGCCGATTTTTCTCGGGATCGTTTAGTAGCCTGTCAATTGTCGCTCCGTCCGGGGCAAGCCCGACGGAAACGTCTTGGGAGACTTGTGTGGTACGATGTGTCAAGCTGGCTCCAACAGACCTTCGTCCATCTCCATTGAAACTCCTTGCTCTAGAAATTGAATCGATAACAGCAAACGGGTTTTGCCTTCGCGGCGAACAACGGTCCCTTCATACCCCGCGAACGGGCCCGAGCGAACGCGAACCCAGTTGCCCGCTTCCAATCGGGCTTCTGGCGTTAGTGCAACCCCGGCGATAATGACCTGGTTGACTTGCCTCAAGTCTTTTGTGAGTTGCTCTCGATCTTTGATCTCATTGCATCGCGAAATGCAATTCGTAGTCATTGCCTGATAACGAGCTTGCTCGTCACCCAACATAAACACATAGTTCGGGAAAAGAGGGATAAAAGACGTTCGCATACGACCATTTGGGGAACGATAACGCTTGGGAATCACAGGCCCGTAGTGGGGAATGCCCAAGGCTGTCAACCGGCGCATTAGCTCCTTTTCACGACGCGACAACGTGTAAATGCTCCACCAAGTTCGACTTTCGTCGGCTAACAGTGCTTCGTTTTCCAGCAGGTCTTCAGGGAAGATATCGTTTTCGCGCTTAAGTATCGGCATTACGGCGAACGGGTAAAGTTAATGTTGAAAAGACTAGCGAAAAGCCGCCAGCTAGCAGCTCAATCCAATCCGGCTGCTAATTGCAAATCGTGTAGCTAATTGCGATACGTAGAGCGCTCCTGCCCGACAAAACTCGCTAAGAAGTATCCATTCTACATACAATTCGTTTTACTACGACAATTTGTTACTACGTGCCAGATATCGTAGCCATTTGCCAGAAACGATCAATCTCGACTGATTGGGGGGCTCTTTTCGCTTGTTTATAAACCGACGGTTCGCTAGTCTCTCGAACCAATTTCGGCCAACGCCGTAAAGTGTTGAGCAATTCCACCCCGAAGTTATTCAGATCCATGCCAAGAATTGACAGATCCGAGTTAGACAATCGAGCGAACGAAGCTCCGTTAAAAACGGGGGATGAATCTATTTTGCTGTCGCGTTGCGCCTTCGATCTGGCTCATTCGCTAGGTGTAGCCAAATTAATGGTGCAATCGAGCGAGGTTCAGAACCCAGAGCTGTTCGACTCGATTCGCGGGTTTCAAGACATGATCTGGCTAACGCGCGACGCCAAACAACTGAAAGTCAAAGTCGGCAAAAACGATCATGTCGTTGAATTGCCGGAAGCCACGTTCACTCGAGAGAACCAACTAAAAGTGGGCATGTTGTTGGCCGTCCTGAATCAAATCATCACGATCGAAGAAAACATTGTCTGTCTGTCCGGGATCGCCAATTCCGGCCGTATGGATACGCTTTTTGTCGCTAATGCCCGCCGCGATTTTCCCTGGTTTAAAAACCGCACCGTCAGAGAAATGCGTCAGTTGATCGCAACGCGAGAGTTTGTCAGCATCCTGGGTGTCGCGTTGAGATTGGCCAACGAAGGGCGTGAAGGCCGGCCGATCGGTACCAGCTTTGTGCTTGGCGATACGGGACAACTTCTTCCGTACCTGCGGCAACTGGTCCTTAATCCGTGCGAAGGCCATCCAAGCCATTCTCGCGATATTCACAATCCGAACTTTTTTGAAACGATTCGCGAATTCGCGTCGCTGGACGGCGCGTTTGTCGTTAACAACGATGGGATCGTTCATTCGGCTGGCACCTATTTGAACGCGCCCGCGACTCAACAATCGTTCACGCTGGGGCTGGGTGCTCGGCATGCTGCAGCCAGACCAATTACGGAAGTCACACGAGCAATCGCGCTCGTCGTTTCTTCATCCTCTGGAACAGTATCCGTATTTCACGAAGGA
>CAMYNE010000446.1 GCA_947259675.1 uncultured Pirellulaceae bacterium | reverse complement strand
ACTTCAGCGATGGCGATCACCGGCAGGAAACGACAGAACAGCAAGAAAGCTGTCAGGAACAGGCCAAACGATCCGACTAACGTGAGAATCTCAATGATCGTAGGCGTGTAATCCGCCCAGCTCGATGGCAGGTAGTCGCGATGTAGCGAGGTCACGATGATCACGAATCGCTCAAACCACATGCCAATGTTGACAACGATGGAGAGTAAAAATACGAGGAGGAGATTCGATCGTATCTTTTTGAACCACAACAGCTGCGGCGTAATGACATTGCACGTGATCATGGTCCAGTAGGCCCAGGCAAATGGCCCGGCCGCACGATTAAAGAACACGAATTGCTCGTATCCGTTTCCTGAATAGGCAGCCGTAAAGAACTCAGTCAAATAGGCCAGTCCGACTAAACTGCCCGTGAGGATAATGATCTTGCACATCGCATCGACATGCCGCACGGTAAAATAGTCTTCCAATCGCATCACTTTGCGGGCGATCAACATCAGCGTTAGCACCATCGCAAACCCAGAGAAAATCGCACCAGCTACGAAGTAAGGTGGGAAAATTGTTGTGTGCCAACCCGGAACAATCGAGGTGGCAAAGTCCATGCTGACGATCGTATGAACTGATAAAACCAAAGGCGTCGCCAAACCGGCCAACATCAGATAAACGACTTCATAACGACTCCAAGTGCGATAGGAACCATTCCAGCCGAAGCTAAAAAAGCCCATGATTTTTTTGCGCCAACCAGGCTTGGCTCGATCTCGAATCGTGGCCAAATCAGGCATCAATCCGATGTACCAAAAGACCGCCGAAATCGTGAAATAGGTCGAGATTGCAAAAAAGTCCCAACACAACGGCGATCGAAAATTGACCCACAACGGGCCGCGAAAATTGGGGTAGGGCACGATCCAATAAAACAACCACGGCCGCCCCATATGGATCAACGGAAACAGCCCAGCGCACATCACGGCGAACAATGTCATCGCTTCGGCAGCTCGGTTCACGGAGGTGCGCCATTTCTGGCGGAACAGAAACAAAATCGCCGAAATTAAAGTTCCGGCGTGGCCGATACCGATCCAAAACACAAAATTGGTGATGTCAAAAGCCCAACCGACCGTTTTATTGAGCCCCCACGTGCCGATTCCCGTGCTCATTTGATAGATCACGGCAACTGTGCCGACGATCAACATGGTCAACGAAGTCAGAAACGCCGCCCACCACAATCCCGTCGGTTTGCGCTCAATGATCTCACAGATGTCATTGGATACATCAATTGGTTTTTTGTCGCCCAATATCCAAGGCTGTCGCATATTCGTTTGAACTTCAGCCATGATGCTCGTCTCCTTTGTCCTCGTCGTTCACCGAATTACGGACCAGGGTCAGATAGTGGACTGATGGATCCACATCGATTTCTTCAAGGACTCGGAACTTTCTCGGGTTTTGGTCTAGCATTCGGAAAACCTTACTCTCCGGATTGTTGATGTCACCCATAACAATTGCCCCTGCAGGACAAGACTGTTGGCAAGCCGTTTCCACTGCTTCATCCAAAACGGGAATGCCTTGCCGTTTGGCCTCGATTTTTGCGTTTTGAATTCGCTGCACGCAGAAAGAACATTTTTCCATCACGCCGCGCGAGCGAACCGTGACATCTGGATTAAGGACCATGTTCGCCAACTCATCGTCACGATCGTAATAAAACCAGTTGAATCGCCGGACTTTGTAAGCACAGTTATTGGCACAATATCGAGTCCCCACGCAGCGGTTATAAACTTGTGCGTTCAACCCTTCACTGGTGTGCACCGTTGCCAGGACAGGACAAACATTTTCGCAGGAAGCGTGGTCACAATGCTGACACATCATCGGTTGATGCACGACATCGACATCGTCACCTTCGCCGGAATAGTACCGGTCAATCCGCATCCAATGCATGTCGCGACGGCGGCGCACCTCATCTTTGCCGACGACTGAAATGTTGTTTTCCGCTTGGCAAGCGATGACGCAGGCTGAACAACCTGTGCAGGCGGTCAAATCAACGGCCATCCACCAATGGCGACCTTCCATTGGATGATCGTCTGGGTAGAGTTTTTCGGGACCAAAGTTATGGTGTTCAATATGTCCGGCACGCCGATTTTTTTGAAACTCCGCAAAACTTGCTTCCTGAACGATCGGTCGACGTTCTGCCCCTGGCGGTGCAAGATCTTGTGGGACGGTGATCTTGTTATACGTCTGCGTTGAAGCCAGCGGGTGTTTCCGACCAACAACAGGTACGACTTTCACACCCGATCGCCAACTTCGCAGGAGATTCTCTTGCAGGTCAAGAAATGGGGCGATGTTTTTGCCAACCTTCCCGTCTTCACCTACGGTCGGACGCGCCTCGATCCATTTAGGGCCAATGCCTTTGAATCGTTTTGTGGCGACGCCCCCATAACCCATGGCCACAGCAACGACTCGATCGTGCATTCCGGGCTGAACGTAAACGGGCAATTCAAGAGCTGAACCGTCCGCCAGGCCAACAAAATCCAAACGAACAACATCACCCTCAACTACGCCAAGTCGCTCGGCAGTTGCCACCGAGAGACAAGCATAATTGTCCCACGTCACCTTGCTGACCGGATCCGGCAATTCCTGCAACCAGGGATTGGAAGCATGCTTGCCATCTCGCAATCCGACTTTTGCGTAGGCCACGAGCGAAAAATCATCGCTTGCAGCCGAGTCGGTGACAGGTTCCACGGCTTCTGTGTTAAACGATGTTGTCTTGCCGCCCGAGCCACCCACATCGACCCAACCGTTTTGAATCGCCTGGTGAAAGAACTTGCGAAATGAAGGTCGGTCAGCAACTTGTGGATAAACTTCCGACTCCCAGCGGTTTTTGATCAAGTCGCGCGAACTAGCCTTTTCATTGGTCCATACGCTAAGCGTTTCGATTAGTGGCCGCGTATCAAACAACGGGTGAATCACTGGTTGACCGATCGAATTCAGGCCGGGCCGAGTCTCGTAGTCGTTCCAGCTTTCAAGAAAATGAGGTATTGGGCACACGAAATGGGCATTATCGGTGGTTTCGTCGGGCCGGGTGGCGAACTGAACGACTAGCTCCACGCTTTTCAATGCCTCGGCAAAACCCAAGCTCGTGGGCAACTCAAACACAGGATTGGTTCCATGAATCAAAAGCGCGCCAATTTTGCCTTGCTTCATGTCTTCAACCAGCGTCGCCAGCTCGGAATCGCTTCCAAGCCGAATTAAGGACGGCTGTGAAATGTCCAGAGTCTCCCCGTAGTTGCCAAGCGAATGATTGATGAAGTTGCACAGCTTCTGGACTTTCAAATCTTGTTCACCAGAAACCACCAGGCTCTTGCCCTT
>CAMYNE010000445.1 GCA_947259675.1 uncultured Pirellulaceae bacterium | reverse complement strand
GCATCGGTGAGCAGACTCATCAACGCACCAGGCATCATCGCGACGATACCGGCCATAATCAACAAACTGATTCCGTTCCCGATCCCGTATTCGTCAATCTGCTCACCCAGCCACATCAAAAACACACTGCCGCAAGTCATGATCAGAATTGCGACAATTTGCCAGAGGAAAGTCAGACTTCCGGATTCATTTTCGAACATCGCCGCCGTCATATTATTGGCACCCGTACCCGAAGGGTCAGCCATGATGACAACTTTGAGAAAAGCAGCACTTTGAATCAAGCACAAGACAACAGTCAGGTATCGAGTGTATTCATTAATCTTTTTGCGGCCAGCTTCGCCTTCTTTGCGAAGAGCTTCCAGCGGTGCGTAAACCGAACCGAGCAACTGCAAAATAATCGCAGCCGAAATGTAGGGCATGATGCCAAGGCCAAAAATCGTCGCCTGATTTAACTGGCTCGCGCTAAATACCGAGACCTTAGCCAGAAAGTCACCGAGGCCCGTGTTTTCCATATTGGTGGCAAACTGGTTCATCGCCTCCTGATCGATCATGGGCAGGGGAATTTGCCAGCCAATCCGGTAGATGGCCAACAGGAACAGCGTCAACATGATCTTCTGACGAAGTTCAGGAATCGTAAAAATAATGCGAAGCTTCTCTAACATGTTTTGCGTCCCTGAAATTTACGCGGCAGCGTCTTGAGCCAAGAGCGGAGGGGCGAAAGATTGATCTCGCTTGATTTTCGGCGCTTTAGGCCAAAATGACAATAGCGATCAGAACAACATTTTCTGATCGCCATTTCTGTTACCTCAGAATTCATTTGGCCTTCACGGCGGATTTCATCTTGTTTTTTACGACCGGTTTTTTGCCTGGCAACTCAATCGCCTGGCCACCGGCTTTTTCTATTTTGTCTTTGGCAGATTTGCTAAATTGGTGAGCGGACACTTTCAGAGCCTTATTGAGTTCACCGTCCCCCAGGATTTTGAGCTTGTCATAGCGATATTTCGCCAGGTTTTTGGCTCGCAACGATTCTGGATTGACTTCTTCTCCGGCCTCAAAATTCGCTTCCAGGTCGGATACATTGACCGAGCCGACGATGGGGGCCCATTTATTAAAGAAACCTCGTTTCGGGATACGGCGAAACATTTGCATCGCACCACCCTGGAAGTTCAATGTCGTTGAATGACCGGCCCGGGAATACTGACCCTTATGTCCGCGGGCGGATGTCTTACCAACCCCGGAACCGGTACCGCGTCCCAATCGTTTTTTGCGTTTGAATTTTGTGATGCCCTCATGGACGTCATGAATTTTCACAGCTCGACTCCTCGTAGTCGTTCAATATCTTCTTTGGTTCGCAATTGCTTGAGCGCTTCAATGGTCGCTTTGACGAGCGTCACCGGATTATTGGAACCAAAGCTCTTGGTCAAAATGTTTTTGATGCCAGTCGCTTCACAGACGGCGCGCACCGCAGATCCAGCGATCACACCGGTACCGGGTCCGGCTGGCAGGAGGACGACGCGAGCCGCCCCAAACCGACCGTCGACACGGTGCGGAATCGAATCGTTGACGATCGGAACCGTTATCATGGCGCGGTTGGCTTGTTTGTTTGCTTTTTCAACGCTGGGCGGAACTTCATTTGCTTTCCCGTAACCCCAGCCGACTTTGCCGTTACCGTCGCCGACGACCACCATGGCGGCGAAGCTGAAACGGCGACCGCCTTTCACAACCGCTGCACAGCGCTTGATTTTGACGGTATGTTCGACGTTCGTTGAATGTTGTGTGTCTTGTGCCACGTCAGTTTGTGTGTCTTGTGCCACGTCAGTTTCCCTGTGAATCGTTGTTAAAACTCAAGTCCAGCTTCACGCGCTGCGTTGGCGAGTTCGGCGACGCGACCGTGGTACTTGAAGGATCCCCGATCAAACTTGATCCGACTTACGCCCGCCGCTTTCGCCCGTTCGGCAATTGCCTGACCGACAATCTTGGCGGCATCGCAGTTGCCTCCATACTTGATTTGCCCGGCCAAATCTTTGTCTCGCGTACTTGCGGCAGCCAAAGTTTTGCCAATCTCGTCATCGATCAATTGACAATATAAATGCTTGTTGGTGCGGTTAACGCACAAACGCGGTTGATCAGCGCTGCCACGCAATTTCTTGCGAACGCGATTCTTTCGCCGCCAACGTTGAACGTTCAATGCTTTTTGTTGTTTCACCGGACTATCTCACTACTCGCTGAATTTATTTCGGCCTGAAACCGCTGGATTAGGTCGCAGCTTTACCAGGTTTGATCTTGATTTGTTCGCCTTCGTAACGGATACCCTTGCCTTTGTAAGGTTCGGGCTTGCGAAGAGCTCTTACTTCTGCGGCAAACTGACCGACTTTTTGCTTGTCGCAACCCTTGACGTGGATGTGCGTCTGATCGGGACAGGTGACGTCCAAACCATCCGGGATTTCTTTTTTTAATTCGTTGGCCAGTCCGACGCGCAATGAGAGTGTTTTACCCTGTAAGCTGCAGACGTAACCGACTCCCTGTAACTCGAGTTTCTTTTCGTACCCTTGCTTGACGCCGTCAACCATATTGTGGATTAGCGCTCGCGTGAGCCCATGAAAAGCCCGGGAGGTTCGCGCATCCGACTTGCGGGTGACGACGATTTGCTTATTGTCATCGTCAATCTTGACGTCGACCTCGGGACGCAATTCGTAGCTGAGTTTCCCTTGAGGACCTTCAACCGCAATCGCACCATCGGCGACGTTGACTTTGACGCCGTCAAGGATTTTTACAGGTTTATTGCCAATTCTGGACATGACTGGTGTATTCCAAACTTCGTTTATTCTTCTTTTTTTGAATCGCTGAGGTTACCAAACTTCACAAAGCACTTCGCCGCCCACTTTTTGTTGTCGAGCTTCACGGTCGCTCATTACGCCGCGGGACGTACTGAGGATGGAAATGCCAAGGCCGTTGAGGATTGGACGCAGATCTTTCGCACTTGAGTAAACGCGACAGCCAGGTTTACTGACGCGTTTGATGTGGCGAATAATCTGCTCCCCACTTGGTCCGTATTTCAAGTCGATATGCAGCTGGTTCACGGGTTCGGCTTGTTCAGTCGAATAATCCCAGATGAAGCCCTCTCGTTTGAGAACTTCAGCCACACCTCGTTTTACTTTCGAAACGGGCATTTCTACATTCGGCCGTTCAACGCTTACCGCATTACGAATGCGGGTAAGCATGTCGGCAATCGGGTCTGTCATCATGTTGCGTGTTTCCTTAAAACTCGCGTCGCCTTAATGTCGTTGTTTCTTGCCGGGGAACGCCCGCCGACAATCAGTGGTCAACCTACCAGCTGGCTTTACGAACACCTGGAATCAAACCTCGGTCGGCCAGATTACGGAAGCAAATTCGGCAAATCCCAAACTTGCGATAGACCGCACGGGGTCGACCACACATCTTGCAACGTCGTTCGCGACGCACAGGAAATTTCGGTTCACGATTCGCCTTGGCGATTTTCGATTTTCGTGCCACAGCAAAAGCCTGTAAAAAAATTAAGTTAATTAAGCCGCTTCTTGTTTCTTGTCATTGAACGGCATACCAAACATCCTCAACAGTTCTCGACCTTCGGCGTCGTCGTCTGTCGAAGTGACAAAGACAATATTCATGCCCTGTTGGCGCGTGAACTTGTCGGGATTTAGTTCTGGAAACACCACGTATTCCGAAATGCCCAGACTGTAGTTTCCGCGTCCATCGAATGCTTTGGCGTTGACACCGCGAAAGTCGCGAACTCGAGGAAGTGCCAGCGTGAGCAGGCGATCCAGAAACTCGTACATTCGATCGCCCCGCAAAGTTACTTTGCAACCGATCGACTGACCTTCTCGCAAACGAAAGTTCGCAACTGACTTTCGTGCCTTGGTGATCACGGGTTTTTGACCCGCAATCAACTCCAGAGCTGCGTTGGCATCTTCAAGATGCTTTTTATCCTGTATTGCAGACCCAACGCCCATGTTGATCACGATCTTTTCGAGTCGTGGCAACGACAAAATGTTCTTACGACCGAACTGTTCAACCAAGCCCGGACGAATCGTTTCGTTGTAAAGTGTTTTTAATCGAGCAGCCATTTGCCGCTTTCTCCCCCCAAAATGGGATTCAGTTTAATTGTCTTTTATTGTTTCGTTGGGAAGGTTTTTGCCCTCACCCTCTCCCCGAGGGAGAGCTAACTTCGTGTTTCCTAAATCACTTCGTTGGCGAGGCTGATAATTTTCATGTAGTTCTTTTCGCGAAGCTCGCGGGCCACCGCACCAAAAATACGGGTCCCCCGAGGGTTCTTGTCGGTGTCAATAATTACTGCCGCGTTGGAATCAAACCTGATATAGCTACCGTCCGACCGGCGAGTGGGAAACTTCGTCCGCACAATGACGGCTTGGACAATCGTTTTTTTCTTGATGTCACTTCCTGGAATGACGCTCTTGACGCTGCAAACGATGACGTCACCCAAGCCAGCCGTTCGTCGACGTGAACCGCCCAAAACCTTAATGCACATCACCTCGCGGGCACCTGTGTTGTCGGCAACTTGGAGTCGTGTTTCTGATTGAATCATGATTATTCTGTCTTGTCTGTTTGCCACTCAGGCAACGAATTGTTGGCGACCAAACCCGTTCTAGTTTTCTAACCTTCCGCATTCTCAGCGGCTGCCGCTTCTTCCGACTTGCGCGCGGCACGCATGGCAGCCACATCCACCTCGCGACTTTTTTCGACCACTTCGACCAGCGTCCAACGCTTCTTCTTCGAAGTTGGCGCGGACTCGACGATCTTTACCTCGTCACCCTGTGACGACTCGTTATTCTCATCGTGGACGTAACAGATCGTTCGTTTACGGATGAACTTTCCGTATTTTGGATGCCGAACAAGACGCGGGATCTCGACGACTCGAGTCTTGTTCATCTTGTCACTTGTTACTCGCCCAACGGCTTCACGTTTTGGCATGTTAATTCTCGTTTAATATCTCTTTGAGTGTCCAGATTTGGCAACTAAGAGGCGTTTTCCGCCCTGGCCGCAGTTGCCCGTTCGGTTTGAATGGTTTTGATTTGCGCGATGAGACGGCGATTTCGCTTCAACTCCGAAGGGGCGTCCAGACGTTCAGTTTGAGCCTGAACTCGCATCCGGAACAGATTCTGCTGAGCCTCTTT
>CAMYNE010000444.1 GCA_947259675.1 uncultured Pirellulaceae bacterium | reverse complement strand
TTTGAGTGGTTCCAGTTTATTTAGTGGGGGGAGTGAAACAAAATCGCAGTTTGAATTCCTTGCTCCTCACCCAACGCCGTTAAGGAATTACGCGGCATTTGAAAGTTGGATATTTTTTATTCTTTGTTTTTGTTTGATTGTGGAATTGGTGACGATTGGTTTTCCGGCGAATGGTTCTTGTTTTCTGCGTGGATAATTGCGGCTTTGTTTTTTACTGTTTGGACGCTTGTAGGTATCAGTGACGGCGGTGGCAAGTTGATCGCCAAGTCGCTCTTCGTCTTCAAGCTTCTGTTCCCCTTGGCGAATGAACTCACGAATCACTCGTATGGTTTGGGCCACGCTTGTTTTTTCTCCCGGTTCTCGTAAGTCGACTTGCTCGCGGTAGGCTAACAACTGAACCATCCATAGCGAAAGTAGTGACCAGTGCAATTCAACAATCGCTTTCTCAGGACAACGACTGCGAAGTGTTGAACGATCATAAGTTTGCTTGACGGTGCGAAACTGAACTTCGATCCCCCAGCGTTGACGATAAATTTTTCCCGCCAGCGAATCCGACAGCTTTCTTGAATTCAATTCGTTGGTCAGCAAATAGATTTCGCGATTGCGTGAGTCCTGAAGTTTAATCAGTCGCAGCACCAGCGGTGGAAGTTTTTTCTTCGCAATCTTTTCCGGCCAACTGTAAACAATGCCATCTTTCTCGCGTACGTACCAACCAAGTTTGCGAAGCAGTTTGACATTGCCACCGCCTCGCACCAGAAACGAATGCCCCTGGTCGATGATGGCATTCCAGAATTCGTAGCCGACGAAGCCTGCGTCGCCGCAAAACAACGTATTTTCCGGGTAATTGCGGGTTAGCATTTCTTTCATATGGTCACGTTCGCTTGAATGGGATGGCCCAATTTTCCAGCACCATGGTAACCGTTGGCCAACATGCCAAACCAACGTCAACCACATCTGAGGTCGGATCGGTTGTGGATTGTAGTGACTCTTTTTGCTGACCGGTTTTCTCTTAACCCTGGTGCGTCCGCGTTTGGGCTGTTTCTTTTTGTTGCCTTTCTTGCGATTCTTCTTGCGTTTCTTTTTCTTAGGTGGTTTGCAAAACGCTTTTTGATTTTGAAGCGTTCGCGGCACGTTAAATCGCGAACCATCGACAGCCAGAACCACCCACAGTCCGATTCGAAACTCGGCTTCACCACATTTTTTCATCAGACCCTGGAGGTGATACCACAGGATCGGACGAATTTGACAATCATATTTCTGTAACGCGCTGGTCAGCGACTGATAGCTATTGATCGAAACACAGCCAAACATTTTCCGGCAGTAGCGGATTGCGCTGTCAGCCCCATCGACTAAGCTTGCCCTGTCGCTCCACATCCAAAACATGGCGATGCGAACCAAAGCGATCACGCCAAACTTGTACCAAACGGCATTGCCGTGAACGTCAACTTTTGCAAAAATCCCTTCGTCATTCAAAATCCAATTAACCGCTCGTTTGATTTCATCACCAAACGTTTCGTCTTCGACCAAATCCTTTTGGTCTTTCATAGTCAGGCTCCTTCCGATTTAGCAATTACGGGAGCCTGGCTTATTTCATGTTATATTAGTTCTTTGCAACCCAGTTTTTACAGACTACGAATCCTTAACGGCGTTGCTCCTCACCCCCCAACCCTGGTCTGACGAAAATTCTCAAGACTGGGAGATTTAGGTAAAAGATGGATTGAAAAGCTGTTACGCACTTTGGTACTTGTTTGGTTACTTACATCAATCAAGCGAAGGAGCGCAACAGCCATGTCATTATTGTTCAATTCGATTGGCCAGTATAGTTCAGATTTGTATGAAGTTGCTCGTTGTTTGCTGCGTAGTCGGAATCGGCAAGCCCAACGAGCGGACACACAGAGACAGGTAATTTGTGAACTTCGCTTGGAGAATGAACAGCTTACTAAACGGCTACAAACCGCGCATGAGAAATTTGATCATTCACAACAATTGCTTCTCCAAGAACAACAGGAAAACCAACTCCTTCGCCAGCAGCCCGCCACATTGTCAATCGATTTACCGTTACCGCACCATTCATTCGGCCCCAAAATGATTTCGCTTTGTTTGAACCTAAGTAATCGACTCGGATTCCGACCGGCTGAAACTGCGCTGCGAGTGATTTTCGATTGGCTGGGTATTGAAACCCGACTTCCAAGTCACGACTCGATTCGTTCTTGGTCTTTGCGAGCGGGTATCGCCAATCTTCAGCAACCCGTGGCGGCGGCGGATGACTGGATTTGGATGGCGGATCACTCGAATCAAATTGGTACTGAAAAAGTTCTTCAGATCCTTGGTATCCGGGCTGCGGATTTGCCTGAGCCAGGCCAAACGCTTCCGCTCAAAGCCATGCATGTGTTAGCGGTTGTCCCGGGTGAGAACTGGAAACGCGAAGACGTTCGGCGAGAGTACAAAAAACTGGCCCAGCGAATTGGAGCCCCTCGCTATCTGTTGACTGATGGTGCGGTGGAGCTTCGCGACAGTGCTGATGTACTGGAAAAACCGGGGCAAAAACTGACTTTGCTGCGAGACATGAAACACGTCGCAGCCAATATTTTCGAAAACCAAATTGGCAAAAGTGATCGGTTTGCCGAATTTCTTTCGAGACTCGGTCGAACTCGTAGCGCGATTCAACAAACGGAACTAAGTCACTTTACGCCGCCTGCTCAAAAACCGAAAGCCAGGTTTATGAACTTGGGTCCGACGCTGCGATGGGGCATGATGGTGTCTCATCACTTGAGCCATAGTCGGTCGGTGTCGCGACAAGGCATTACGGCCCAGCGAATGAATGACAAGCTCGGTTGGGTGCGTCAGTTTCGAGACGAATTGGGTGCCTGGAATCGCTGCCAACAAGTGATGCAAACCAGTTTGAAATTTATTAACACACAAGGTATCTACCGAGGGGCAGCAGCCGAATTGGAACAATTATTTGCTGCCCAAACACGCGAACAGGGCCAACAGTGCGAGTTGAGTACGACGATGAGAGAGAAGTTGATTGAGTTCGTCAAAACGTCGGAATCAGAACTTGAACCTGGCGAGCGTGCTTGGCAATCAACCGAGAACCTGGAGTCCGCGTTCGGCTTATTCAAGAGACTCGAAGGTCAGCACAGCAAAGGTGGGTTCACGAGCTTGGTTGCCGCCATGCCAACCCTGCTGACGGAATGGACTCCCAAGCTTGTCCGCGAATCCTTGCAAGCAACGTCAGTCAAGCAAATGAAACAATGGCTGCAAAACAATTTAACGACAACGCTTACCGCAAAGCGAACGACCGCCTACCGCGAATTTGCCGCAGCAGGCTCCGGTTAGCCTAAAAACAAAACTAAAAACATTTTCGTCAGACCA
>CAMYNE010000443.1 GCA_947259675.1 uncultured Pirellulaceae bacterium | reverse complement strand
TTCGACATCTACTTCGGCCCCGACAAACCGGAAGGGAAAGAGAATCAATGGGTCAAAACCATTCCTGGCAAAGGCTGGTACACGTTCACGATGGTCCGGGATCCAATTCGACGGTTTCTCTCGTTTTATTCCAACAAAATTCTCAACCGTTCACTAAGTGGCAACCAGTCGATCGAGAATCCACAGATATATGGCTATCGAACAAACATGAGCTTTGATCAGGCTATCGACGTTGCGGTGGGACGAAAGTACGCACCCGAGTCGCATGTGATTCCTGTCTCCGAAACGATTGACAAAGTTGGATTCGAGCTGAACTTTATCGGCAAGATGGAAGACTTCACGACGGTCATCGACCGAGTAGCGGCTGATACCGGCGTCAAGTTGCCGATCTTTCACTTAAACAAGCTTGACCGAATTCCGTTGCTTCTCAACAAAAGCCAATTTGATCGGCTGAGCGAATTCTATCACGAGGATCAAACGAGATTCGGATACACTAACGACTACGACAAGTGGTGCGACCGTCACGTCGCAGATCAAGGAATTGATTTTCAAACCGAAGAAGGATTCGAATTCGAGAATGAAGCCAAGCTTCTCAAACATGAGATCAAACGAATGGAGGATCGATTTCAACTTGAGCTGACTTGGCGAGTTGATCCCAATCATTCCCGTGAACGCTTTATCCGGGTTCTCAATCGCATTGGAAATGACCAGGAAATTCTGGCGCGTCTGCCCGGCAACGAAGACTTGAATCGCGAGTGTGATGATCATCAGATCGCCACCGAATTAGTTGAAATTCCATTTTCCGCTCTCGGGCAAAATCTGGAGTCGAATAACCTGTGTGTCGATATCTATTTCTGGAACGAACAGAACAAGAAAGCCAGATTGCTTAACTTTACAGGCGGTACACGTTTGGTTTTGCCGCTCGTTTGAAGTGAGATGGGTTTCCAGCTTGTCAGATTTCACAGATAAGACAGGCTGGAAACCCATCCCACTTTTGGTCCGCTTTTTTCTGACGTGCTGTTCAGGTCAATTGATGCGGGTTTTTCATGTGCAATTCCATTTCCGATGGATGCACGCGGGCGGGCTATCGATGTGAATGCCGGATTAGCCAATTGACAATCTGCTCGTAGTGAGTCTGAGTTGTGCTGTGTTTGACCAGCTTTAATCGGTTTTGCTTTTGAGCGACCGAATACGCCTGCCTCAAGATTGACGCAGATTCGTCATATTCACCATAAACCAGCATCGGCGTCGGGGCTGCCAATGCCAGAAACCCGGGCAAATCAAAATACCTCGCCCCGCCGGGCAAAAAATATGGATCGCGAATTTTTTCGACGTTGGCAAAACGAAAACCGCGGGTGTCGAGTACGACGCCTTTGATCGCGTGAGCGCCGTCCAACAACGCCGTTTGCGCCAAGGCGACGGCGATGTCGATTGCGGAACGATCCAAAGCGACCACGAAGTAATCTTGCTCGACACTCCGTTTTTCTTCGTCGATAAAGATGTCGAGTTCGTCCGTCGCTTCCTGGTTCACGTCGTTAACATATGAATGAACCCGCTTAATGAGCTGCGGCGAGTTGTATCCTAGCGTGTAGGCAGCGGATTCACGGTTGTTTTTGACTCGTCGAGTCACCAAACGATTGGTGTCGTCAATAATCATGTGGTCGATCGCCAATACAGAAAACTGGCTTTCCAGTAATCGCTTGACCAACCCGTTTTGAGGATGTTTTGATTCAAAAACAGCGGAACCTTCTTCGCTCGCAAGAACGACCAAGTCCCTGGAGTCGTTCCGTGTCAGAGCGACGCCTTTTACGAGTTCGCCGATTTTATTTTTGACGACGATCGTATATTCAGTTGTCTTTTCATCGAGCTTTTTTTCTTCAAATGAGAGGTTTTCACTAAACGTCGTCTGCTCGGACGGCGTTCTTCCAACCATCGTTGCAAGCACCGGAGAGAGCATCGCCCGATATTTCGCCAGCGATTCTTCATCGGTCGGGATCAACTTTTCAAGTTGTGTTTGAACATCGTCGCGCCACCATTTGAGCAAATTCTTTTCAAAGTGTTTGCCAGTCGCAGGTTTCTTGTGATCGGGGTGACTGAACACGGACAACTTGTGGGAATCGAGGAACTGGATGCTCGATTCCGAAGTCGGTCCTGTCAGCCCAAGGTGCATTGAAAACCAGCGATACATGGCC
The DNA here is from genome assembly GCA_947259675.1 of uncultured Pirellulaceae bacterium. GTDB lineage: Bacteria > Planctomycetota > Planctomycetia > Pirellulales > Pirellulaceae > Mariniblastus. The sequence continues at coordinate 1,189 of CAMYNE010000443.1, read as the reverse complement.
TCGCGGCTAACCTGGTTGTAGTTGTGGTTGAACTCGATTCGCGACGTCAAGTGAACGTTATCGGGCTTTCCGTAGAGCGAATAAAGCTGCTGCAACTCGGGAAATCCTTTGGTTTCCATTTCAATGGTCCAGTCGTTTGCGGCGGTCAACCCTTGCGGTTTGGGGGCGAACATCGCGGCAAATTCAACGTTGCCGGTGCCAATACGAAGATAACAGCAATTTTCGCAAGTACATCCGCCTTGCATCGCAGTCGAAACCATCACGGCAGGAAAAGAGACTGCGGGCCGATCATCAAGAGCGCACAAAATAAAAGTCTGCGTCCCACCGCCGCTCGCGCCAGTCACGCCAATGCGATCGCCGTCGACCTCGGGCAACGACTCAAGAAAGTCAAGCGAGCGAAAGGAGTTCCATGTTTGTAGACCCATCACCGATTGCAAATTCGCTTCAGCTCGGGGACTGAACAATCCCCAGCCATTCGCCCCATTCATGTCAGGACGTTGCGTTGCGAACCGATGAGCGAGGTCGTAACTGATTTGCTGATTATCGGCATAGCCAATCATGTCATAGTGGAAAACGACACACCCGAGTCTTGCCAAATGAACGCAACGGGCTTGCAACGGACTCCTTGCATTCGGACGAAACTGTTCTGATCCATTGCCAATCTGTTGATCGATCTCATCGTCCGAAGCTCGGCGGAAGCGGCCGTCACGATGATGACCATGCGGGCACAAAACACCGGGTGCTTTGCCGGTCAGGTTTTTGGGTCTGTATAGGTTGCCGGTGACGAGAAATCCGGGCATGCTTTCGAAATAAACTTTTTCGATTGTGTAGTCATCGAATTCCATCAACCCATGGATCACTGGATTCAAAGGCGTGCGAGTCGGCATCGGCCACAAGCCAAGCGAAACGAGCATATGTTTCCGAAGCTTCTCTTTGCGAGTCTCCCATTCGCTACGCGTCCGCGGAGGGACAAATAGAAATTCGCTGTTCAAGCTGCGCAGAGGGCCAAGGCGAATGTCCTTCGGCTGAACTGGGTTTTCGGGACTCTCCTGCGTTGGAGAAGGGTCGGGCTGATATCCAAGAATTGGCTGACACAGAAACAACGTGATCAACAAAAACAGAAAGGCGATTCGCATAGTTGGGTTCTTTTCAATCAAGTTGGTTCTTGCCTTTGGAGCGACAAGACTGG
>CAMYNE010000442.1 GCA_947259675.1 uncultured Pirellulaceae bacterium | reverse complement strand
GTTGCGTTGCTTCCAGAAAAGCGGCTGCAGTTCCGGCAATTACAACGTTTGCTCGTTGCCGGCCGACATGTGAGAAATGCAGGCTAGTCTTCCTGAATGAGCCTGGGCGACTGAAGGATCTCTCGTGTTTATGCGAACGATTCTTCGGTCGCTAAAGCTCTCTCGGAATGACTTTTTCGCTGTTATCTGGTTCTATTGGGCCATGACCATAATTCTTTGGTTGAACCGTTTTATTCGGCTTCGCTCGTGTGTTACGATTTCGATTATCAAAATCGGCTGGCGGTCTTTTCCATCCACAACGGAGTTCAAGCAATGCGTACCTATAAAAGTGCTGTGACGTTAATAGTTGCGGGATTTGTTCTGGTTTGCTCAAGCAATCATTTGCCGGCAGACGAACCGAATGCTGCCGCAGAAATCAAACTGAAATCAGGAGGCCCGATCGCGTTTGGCCCGAATGGACTGTTGTTGTTAAGCGATCCCATGGCCGCGAAAATCTACGCAATTGAAACTGGAGACACCGAGGGCTCCGTGGAAGGCGTCGCAGTTGAAGTGAAAGATATCCGTTCGAAAATTGCCGGTGCGATGGGAACCAAATCGGACGACGTACGGATCAACGATTTGGCAGTCAATCCTGTCAACGGAAATGCCTATCTGAATGTGACACGTGGAAGCGGAGCCGATGAAGTTTCCACGCTGTTTGTTGTGGATGCCAAAACGAAAGCGATGAGTCCGTTTAAGCTTTCGGGTCTAAAGTTTACCGAAACCGTGCTGCCCAATGCACCTGCAAGCAAAGAGACTCGCCGCGGAAACCAGAAGATGTCATCGATTACCGACATGGCTTACATCGACGACCAGATTTACGTAGCCGGTCTCTCCAATGAAGAGTTTGCTTCCAATTTGCGAGCCATCCCGTTTCCTTTTGGTGAAGTTAACAGTGGCGCGAGTATCGAGATTTATCATGGTGCTCACGGGCGGTTTGAAACACGATCTCCGATTCGAACCTTTGCGTCACTTGTGATTGATGACGAAGTGAACTTGCTGGCGGCTTACACCTGCACGCCGTTGGTGCGGATTCCTGTCGGCCAGTTGAAGCCAGAGACCAAAGTGAAAGGCACAACCATTGCCGAGCTTGGTAATCGAAATCGCCCGCTTGACATGGTGGTGTACACAAAAGACGGTAAAGATTACGCGCTGATGGCCAACAGCAGCCGCGGTGTCATGAAAATCGACTTGGCAACCGCCGCGTCGCAAGAGTCGATTGAAGAACGAGTTTCCGACGGCGGTACCAAAGGCGTCCCTTATGAGACTATCAAGTCGCTAGAAGGAGTCATGCAGCTGGATGCATTGAGTGCGACTCATGCTGTGATTCTGGTTCAGACGGACGACGGCAAAGAACATCTGAGGACAATCGTGCTTCCCTAGGTTGTCGAAGAGTGGTTGAAATTCGAATGCGATTAAAATCAATCAAATCCGTTGCGTTGGTGATCGCATTCGTGTTTGGCTTATCGGCTTTTGCGACCGACCAGGATGTTTCCAAAGACATCCTGGTCGAAGTTGCCAACATTGGTACTGGTGACTTTATCGTCGTTGTTTCGGGACTGTCCGAAGATCAGATCGAATCACTTCGCAAGTTACCTGACCAGGACTTCATCAAGTTATGGGTAAATGGAGTTAATCACGACGAAATTCCCGCTTTGGCCGGCGAGATTGTTTTTTCGGGGAATCGTTTCTACTTCAAACCCGATTTCCCGCTCAAGCCAGGGATGAAGTATGAATCGGAGTTATCCATTCCGCTCGAGCCAAGGCGCACAATTAAGAAGACGTTTGTGATTCCCGCCAGCGATGTTGAACCTACGAAGCTGGTCGCGATTTATCCTTCTGCCGGCGAGTTGCCTGAAAACCTTCTCAAGTTTTACGTTCACTTTTCTGGCCCAATGCGGAAAGGTGACATCTATCAGTTCCTTCATCTTCGGGAACGAATTAAGCGTAATGGCGATGTCAGTTACCGCGAAATCGAGTTGCCATTTCTGGAAATTGAACAGGAATTCTGGAGTGCCGATTCTCACCGTTTGACATTGTTGCTCGACCCGGGACGAATCAAACGCGGTTTGAAGCCGCGCGAAGAAATGGGTCCGATATTCGAAGCGGACAAGGAATACGAGTTGGTCATTGATGGATCCTGGCCGGATGCCAATGGCAATCCGCTGGTAGCAACTTTTAATTCCCGAAAAATCCGGTCAGTTTCAAAAGTATTCAAGACGATCGAGCCCGATCAATCATGTCCTAACCCCGAGACGTGGAAATTTAAAGCACCGAAGGCAGGCACACAAAACGAATTGGTGCTGAATCTGGACGAGCCGCTTGATAGTGCCATGCTGCGACGAGTGATCGAAATTCGAGGCCCCGATCAACGACGGATCACGGGTGAAATTCGATTGTTGGAAAATGAATCCGTGTGGAAGCTGAGGCCCGACACGAAATGGGAAGCCGGGAGACACGAAATTCACATCGACAATCGTTTAGAGGACTTGTGCGGAAACAGTATCTCGAAGTTGTTCGATGTGGATGTATTTGAGAAAACCGGAGCACCGAACCGCAATGGTGAAACGGTGTTAGTTTTCGAGGTTAAGTGATTCTTGTTAGCATCACGGCCAAGACAAAACGAGTTAGCCCGCATTTCTCACCAGCTGTAGGGTGGGTCGAACTCGCACAACTACTTGGCCGGTCGTCGTAAACTCGATTGTTTGAAATAACAAAGTGCACTCTGGCCGAAAAGGACCTCGTTTGTGCGAATGTGTGAAATGTAAGCGGCTACGCAGCCTTCGCAACGCCGTTGGCACGGTCGAAGGCGGCTTGGCCCTGGGCAACGAATTCCGCAGAATAATGTTGGCTCAATCGTGCGAAGATCGTGTCCATTATCGCTTGTGGCAGCTTGGCATCGATCGTCCATGGCAAATTGAGGATGTTCAAGAAATCTGACTCGTACTCGTTGATCGGTTTGTTGAATTGAACCGCGCCAATGGAAGCCATATGCTCCGTCGAGGCCCATTTCTTCTCATTGATGTTTTCGTAAATGTGATGCGGGCCGATTCCGTACTTGCGGTCTTTATGCTTGTACATGTGAATGTCGTGAAAAATCATGACTCCCGACGGCTTCAAGTGCGGCAAGATCAACATTGCGTCAATCAGCGGCCATGGATGGCGATGGCAAGCGTCGATGAAAGTCGCATCGATCTTTTTGTCGCCCAAAACCTGGGGCGTCGTTCCAGACCAATGAACCAAATGTAATTCGAAATGACATTTTGGATTCGGGTTGGTTTCCTGGATGATGTAACCAGTCGGTTTCGTTGGATCGGCGTAGGTAGAGTTGAAACTCGGGGTTGAAGATCTCCATTGCGGTCAGCATCAGCCCACTTGAAAAACCAGACGCCACGCCCAATTCGAAACAGCTGCTGACGCCACGGTCGAGAAGCGTCTGCAACAGAAACATTCCATCAGGCTCAAGGATGCCCCCCGGTGCCGAATCGCGGAACTTGGTGAAATAGTCGCTTACAATTTGTGAAACTTGCACGCTTCGCCACTTCCTTTAATTGACCAGTACTCGTCGCGTTATTTGTGAGTTATAGAGAATTGCCAGAAAATCGCCAACAACAAATGTTTCCTGATGTTGTCGGCTGCGGCGGGCAATGACGTTGGATGACAGCAGAATTGAAACGTCGATCGACCGGCCAATTTGCGGTGGATGGGACTGCCGGGCGCGTCGATTCAAGTCGCAAACCATCGTTTTTTTAAAAACCCAGGTTTCCATGGATCCACGTGAGACTTTCAAAGTGGCCAACCGGAAAGTCTTGGAAGTCACTCCTGGGAGTGAGCCTGTTTTGATGCACTGCAGCATTCTTTACGTTTTCTTCGTAACGAGCTGCAATTCATCAGCTAACACGTTGTCAATGGCTTGTTCAGCAATCGTGATGGTTTCATTAACGTTGAGATTGCCTTTCAAGATGTACGCCGAATTGACCAAGTACATTCCAGGCACACTCGTTTTCTGCGGTGGTAGGGAATTTGAATAATTCAAAGTAGGAATGGCCATCACGTTACGCGTGCGCGAAATTCGAAAAGCCCGCACATCGTCACGATCGAAATCTGGATACATTTTTTCCAAAGCGGACAAAAACTCCTCCTGTATGTCCTTGTCACTTCGATCGAACATTTCGTGAGCGGCTGGAACATATTTGGGAAGGTAGATCAGCGAGGCTGCTCCTGTTTCCTCCCGGTCGACGATGTTGGTTGATTCAATCACGGCCGTCATCGGCACCCAGCTGTCAGTTATGTTGGTAACGTAATACGGCGAGATCGGTCTCTTCAACAGCATCGATGCGCAGCAGATTCCCAGGTATTCGGTTTTTCCAAGTTTATCGAGTTCATCTTTTGAAAGGTCGGGGCAAATCCGGCTGGCGACATCATTGGCGACTGTGACGACGACTCGATCGTAGGTTTGTGTAGTTTGGCCCAATTGCAAATCGAAGCGATCGTCTCGTTTCCTAATTTCAGAAATCGGGCAACTGGTTCTGATCTCGACACCCGCTTTTTCCAGGCGTTCGGTAAGCCGTTTGATGATGGCACCATAGCCGCCGCGGACGTATCCGAACATCTCCTTTTTCAGACCTGTTCGCCGGGCCTTGTACATCCGATTAATGTTAGACCATATGAAACTGGCTGCCGTTTGTTGGTAGCTTTCACCAAGTTTGGCCCGCAGCAGCGGCTCCCAGATCTTCTCAAAGGTCCCCTTCCCTGACCAACGTTTTAGCCACTTT
>CAMYNE010000441.1 GCA_947259675.1 uncultured Pirellulaceae bacterium | reverse complement strand
CGCGTCCCAAAGCTTGACGGTTCGGTCATCGCTGGCGGTCACGATGAATCGATGATCTGGCGAAAACCGTGCCGAAGCCAGTTCGCTAGTGTGCCCCACCAACTGTTTGACCTCGGTCCAGTCTTCGGTATTCCAGATCTTTGCGGATGCATCAGCGCTCGCGGTCACGAGAAATTTTCCGTCAAGCGAAAACGAAACGCCCCAGATAAAACCCTGATGTGCATCAATAACCGTCTTGATCAGGGAATAGTCCTCAGCATTCCAAATGCGAAGACACTTGTCTTCTCCGCCGGAAACCACAAATTTCGAATTGGGTGAATAGGCCAACGACAGTACAGCTTTGTCGTCAATTGAAGCAATCTTGTGAATGATGTTACCGGAGTTGACATCGACGAAGGCGATTGTGCCGTCTTCACTTGCACTGGCGACCGTTTTTCCGTCGCCTGAAAAATCGGCCGACCAAACCTCTTGCTGATGCACTTGAGCGAAAACCGTGCTGGGTTTGTGCTTCGAGTTCCAGACCCTGACCGTTTTGTCCCTCGACGCCGTCAGAATTTCCCTTTCATTCTGTGAAAACGTTGCGTCGCATATCGAATCGAAATGGCCCTGACAAGTCAGGATTTCTTCTCCAGTCATATTCCAAACTCGCGCCGTTCGGTCGGTCGACGCCGATATGATTCGATCGCCCGCATGGGTGAACCTGACGCTATTGACGGCGTCGGTGTGGCCCACAAACGTTCGAAACAACTCGCCGTTTTCCAGGTTCCACAACCGGATCGTGGCATCCTGACTCCCACTAAGCAACTGTTGCCCCGACGGAGAAATCGAAACGGAAGTCACACCCAGAAAGTGTTTGTTCAGTTCGTGAAGCAGTTCGAATTGACCGCCGACCTTTTTCCAGACGCGGATCGTTGTATCGAGGCTTCCACTGGCAAACATTTGCCCGTCAGGGCTACAGCCGATAGACATGATGTCGTCAGTATGTCCCGCCAGTCTCTGCAGTGGTGATCCGTCTTCGACCGACAAAATCCTGATCGGCGGAGCCGAGCCGAATTCCGAGTACACCCGATCATTGCTATCGGCAGTACTGTCATTTGCAGCTGCTCCTGCCAACAAGCTCTTTCCATCCGGCGAGAATTCGATGCACATGATGTCGGTTGTAAACGGCCCAAATGTTTGATCGACATCGCCCGTTTCGGTCTGCCATAACCAAATTTGATTCGCCCTGGTTGCGCAAGCAATCAGTTTGGAATCCGGCGAAAAGCGAATACATGTTGGTCGGTCATTGATAAATCGAGTGTACAAAAACTTCTTGGTGTGCGCGTCCCAGACACGGATGCTGTTGTCGCAAGCACCGGTTGCGATGTAGTTGCCGTTCCTGGATACGTCCATCGTTACCACGTCGTTGGCATGGCCATGCATCGTCTGGTCGCTGCCGCTGAATTCAGATCGCAAGTAGCGGCTCTCCCATCCGTCTTCTGAGGGTGATAGCTTGTTCAGTAATTCCCATGCCGGTTCGGTGTCGCCCAGGCGCCAATTGCTCCAGGCTGATTTTAGCCGTTGACCGAGCAGCTCGACATTTCGCAGATTCTCAGATTCTTGAGCATCCTTTTCGGCTTGTCTCGCCCTTTCGGATTCGTTCTTTGCTTCCACGGATTTCTTGTTGGCGCGTTCGCTCGCCTTGACCGCAACCCAAGTCGCTGTGCTGGTCGCCATGATTCCCGCAATCAACAAGAAAGACAGCGCCAAGACTGAGGCGACCAGCCCGCGTTTGCGCTTCACGAACTTCTTGAGGCTGTAAATCGCCGATGGCGGACGTGCCAGAACCTGCTCGTCATTGAGATAACGCTCAAGATCCATCGCCAAACCGTTGGCGGTTTCGTACCGGTCGTTTCGGTCTTTCTCTAGTGACTTCATCACGATCCAATCCAGATCGCGCTCCAGAATCTGTTTTAATTTTTCGGGTTGGACTTGCCGAAGTTTGCACACTTCTTCGGTTGCGTCTTGATTGAGACAGAGTCGCACGCTAGGGCGGGCCGGTTCTTTTTCGCGGATGAGTTTCAAGGTGTCGAGCAGCGACTTTTGAACCAGGGTTCCGTCATCCAGCGGCGTTGCACCGACCAACAACTTGTAGATCATGACTCCGAGCGAGTAAACATCGCTCCGCGTGTCGACATCCAAGTTGCCCGTCTCGGCTTGTTCCGGGCTCATGTATTGTAATGTGCCGACAACTCTCCCAAACTCGGTGAACATTGTTTTGTCGGTCAACATGTCTTGATGGCCGAGGGCCTTGGCCAGGCCAAAGTCGATGACTTTGGGAACCGGTTTGCCATCGTACTCTGTCACCAGCACATTGGAATGTTTCAGATCCCGATGGATGATTCCTTTTTGGTGAGCATGTTGGATCGCGCGGCAAACCGGAATCATCAACTCAAGCCGCTCGCGAATGCCCAGTCGATGTTTGTCGCAATACTGGTTTAGCGGACTTCCATTGACCAACTCCATTACGAAATAGGGGTTTCCGGTCTCCGTTGTGCCGGCATCCAGAATCTTGGCTATGTTTTGGTGGTCCATCAAGGCACAGGCTTGACGTTCCGCCTCAAACCGGGCGACAGCACTTTTGGCGCCCATGTCAGCGCGAATGACTTTCAAGGCAACCCGTCGCTTGACCGGTTCGAGCTGATCAGCCAACCAGACGGCACCCATCCCGCCGATCCCGATTTGCTGTAACAGCTTGTAACGGCCAATGAAGTTAGATTCGCCGTCTGATTTGACTTCAGCGCTGGATTCCCGGAAAAACGCATTGTCGTTTTTGTTGACTTGGTCGAACGAAAAAGTCTGACCCTTGTCTTCTGACGCATCGACGGAGAAAGAGGCCGTTGGCTCATGGCGTTGCTCGGGATTGGTCGTCTCCGATGTTTCGAGAAGTTGTTTCGCAATCGAAACGGCATCGGAACCAAGCATCGCGTAATCTTCGGGAACCGGGTTTTCGCCGGTGCCAGCTCGCAATTCAAGTTCTACCGCGATCAATTCGGCCATCAACCGGGAGCGAACTGGTTCCGGTCTTCCGTCCAAAAAGTCCGATATCTGTGGCTGGCTCCCTTTGTACCAGTCGCTCCGAAACTTGCCGCAGGATTCGTTTATTGAGTCAGGGACAGGCAAATCCATTTAAGGGAGCTTGAGGAAATGTTGAAAGCGAGGAGGATCCTCTTGCCCTGATTTTAACCGTTGACCCCGGTTTCATGGGATGCAATCTAGAAATTTTGGTCATGATAAAGGGCTTGCGATCACCCTGAGCACGAACTTGTTGGTAAACGTGGGCATCACTCACTCTCGTCCCTCGGATCTGGACGTCTACCTAATTGATCCAAAGGGGGTGGTCCGCCGGTGCAACTGTTCACTT
>CAMYNE010000440.1 GCA_947259675.1 uncultured Pirellulaceae bacterium | reverse complement strand
GCTGAAGGTTGTCGCAATCCGGTCGGCCGAATCGAAAACCTGCAGGGTCACTTTTGTTTTGTCATCGGGTTTTTCCTTGAGGTAAAAACGAAGCGGGACACCGCCAGCAATATTTTGACCGGCTCGTGAACTTGGGCGACCACCGCCGCGCATGCGAACAACCGGCCTGCCTTCCAGCAACTTGAATGACTGATCCGCAAGCTCGGAAGTCCATTGCTGGAGCGGGCTCAAATCATCAAGCATCCAAAAGGATCGCCCCTGGGTCGCTACAATCAGATCGTTATTCTTCAAGGCCAGATCAGTGATGGGCACGATCGGCAAATTACATTGAAATGATTTCCAGTTCTTGCCGTCATCCATCGAGACATAGAGACCCGACTCGGTTCCCGCGAACAGCAGGCCTGGTCGTTTGGCGTCGGCTCGAATCACTCGAGTAAAATGCTTGCGATCAATTCCGTCGACTATTTTTGTCCAGGTCTTTCCGTAATCGAGCGTCTTGTACAGGTAAGGGCGAAAGTCATCGAGCTTGTAGCGCGTCGCAGCGATGTAAAGGCCACCGGGTTCCGTTGGATGCGGTTCGATACTGTTGATCTGAGACCATTCGGGAAGTTCGGGTGGCGTCACATTTTCCCAGTTCTTGCCTCCGTCGCGAGTGAGATGAAGTCGTCCGTCATCGGACCCTGCCCAAATAACATCCTTCTCAAGAAGCGATTCACAGGCCGCAAAAATCGTACAGTAGTATTCAACGCCTGTGTTGTCTTGCGTAATCGGCCCGCCCGAAGAACCGAGCTTCGACGGATCATTGCGAGTCAAATCCGGACTGATCGCCGTCCAGCTCGCACCTTCGTCAGTCGTCTTGAAGAGCACGTTCCCGGCGGTGTAGAGCGTTTTGGGATCGTGCACAGAAAAGAAAATCGGGAAGTTCCATTGAAAGCGGTATTTTCCATCGCCGGCTCCGTGGCCCATCGGATTGTCGGGCCACACGTTGATCGCACGAAACTCGCCAGTGCGGTGATTGATACGAGTCAAAAACCCGCCATAAGAACCCCCATAGACAACATCCGGATCCGTCGGATCCGGTGCGATATGACCGCTCTCACCACCCGCGGTTGGCTCCCAGTCGCGTTCTCCGATACTGCCGCGAGACGAACGATGACTGATTCGAACGGTCGAATTATCCTGTTGAGCCCCGTAAATGCGATACGGAAAATGGTTATCCGTTGTCACTCGATAAAACTGAGCCGTTGGCTGGTTTTCGTAAGTCGACCAGTTGCCACCCTGGTTGAACGAGACTTGGACGCCACCATCATCGGCAATCGCCATTCGATTCGGATCATCAGGATCGATCCACAAGTCATGATGGTCGCCATGAGGAGTTCTGATCGAGCGAAACGTTTTTCCGCCGTCGCCACTTCGCCAAAACTGCACATTCAAAACGTAAACTTCGTCGATACTTTTGGGACCGGCGTAGACACGCGTGTAGTACCAGGCTCGTTGGCGAAGCTTTCTTTCTTCATTGATTTTAGTCCAGGTTTCTCCCGCATCGTCGCTGCGAAACAGGCCGCCGTCTTCGGCTTCAATTTGAGCCCAGACTCGGTTCGAATCAACAGGAGAAACACAAACACCAATAATGCCGACGGTTCCTTTTGGTAAACCCGCATGCCGTGTAATTTCTTTCCATGTCTCGCCACTGTCAACACTCTTCCACAGCCCTGATCCTTCGCCGCCACTATTCAAGCTGTAAGGGGTACGCGAAATCTTCCAAGTCGATGCGTACAACACACGAGGGTTACCCGGATCGATCACCAGATCAACTGCACCAGCATCTTCACTGGCGAATAAGACTTTCTTCCAGCTCTCGCCGCCATCGGTACTCTTAAACACGCCTCGTTCCTGGTTGGGGCCGTGTAAATGACCAAGCGCAGCAACGTAAACGGTATCGGGATCGCTCGGGTGAATTCTGATCCTTGGAATTCGCCGCGAGTCCTTCAAGCCGATCTGCTTCCAGGTCTTTCCCGCATCGTAGGACTTCCACATCCCGTATCCGTGGGAAACGTTTCCACGAACGGTAACTTCGCCGCCTCCGACGTAAATGATGTTGGGGTCCGAAGGAGCAACTGCAACGGCTCCGATTGAACCGCCAAAAAACCCATCGGAAATATTATTCCAAGTCGAACCGGCATCTTCCGTTCTCCAAACGCCACCGCCCGCCGCGCCCATGTAGTACAGCATCGGTTTTCCACGGACTCCGCTTACCGCTGCCGATCTTCCGCCGCGGAACGGTCCAATCGACCGAAACTTTAACGAGTCGAAAAGAATCTTGTCGACATCCTCAGCCGCTTCCTGAGCGAAAGAAAATTGCGGTACAACTCCGACTGCCAAAATCACAAAAGAAAGAACTAAAAAGAGAAATTTGTTTTTTATTGCCATCATGCCGTCAATCAAAGATGAATGTGTAAGGTTAATGGGTAGCCGGAATGGCGCAAAATTTTTCCAGAGCCATCTATTCTAATCGAGCAACTTGGCGATGCCATCGCGCCGCTGTGTTGGAATTCCGAAGTTATTCAGGTTTCACGATTGCGTGGCATGGATTCGGCGAGCCCCGCAACACATTCACGGTTGCATGTGAGTGATGGCTGGGTGGCGAAGTTCCTGCTGAGCCTGATCATGGATCGGTCTTCACGGCTCGGTGGGAGGCTCGCCCTGCAGAATCATGGAAATTCGCCGATAATCTTCGAAAGAACAATCCAACTCGGAACCGGTACTTGTCAGATGCTGTTGCGAATTAACTAACTCCCACTCGTCCCAATCGATCTCAGGCAAGTAGGTATCACCCGATATTTCTATTTGAATCCGAGTCAAATACAGGTCCGTTATTTGGGGCAACGCCCTTTCATAAATCTGAGCTCCACCGGTAATGAATGGGCGATCATCGTCCTTCGCAATTTGAATTGCTTCCTCGACCGAGTTTGCGATGCGAGCACCCACGACATTAAAAGAAGGCTGGCGGGTAACAATCACGCTTGTTCGACCAGGTAATAATCTGCCGATCGATTCATAAGTTTTTCTACCCATGATGATGTGATGGCCCATCGTCAGCTTTTTGAATCGCACAAGGTCGGCTGGTAGGTGCCACGGCATGCCGCCCTCGGCGCCGATGACATCATTGGAGGACGCCGCCACGATCATCGCTAGTCTTCTCATAGGTCAGTCATTTTGACGTTGTGTTAATCCTAGTCGTAGTCGTAGTCCGTTGCCGCCCGACTAAGACTATGATTAATCAAGACTAAGACTACGATTACGATTAAGACTACGATTTTTTGATTAAGGGATCAGACTGCCACGGCAGCCTTGATATGCGGGTGAGGATCGTAATCGAGCAAGCGAATGTCGTCGAATGTGA